>JANNAJ010000400.1:0-4334 GCA_031384285.1 Verrucomicrobiota bacterium | reverse complement strand
CCCGATCTCCGATCTCCGATCTGCCATCTCCTTCGCCGACCGGGTCGGCGAGTTCCATCACGTAGTAGAACCAGCCGGCGGCCTCGTCGCGGCCGACGTGGAAGAGGGCGAGCTGGCTGGGGTGCGCGCGGGACACGGCCTCGAACTTCAGCAGGCCCGCGAACTCGCGCTCGAACGGTTTGGCGTCGGCGAAGGTGGCGCGCCGGACAAATTTCACCGCCCGCAGCGCGCCGGTGGCCGTGCTCCGCGCCAGCCACACCTCGCCATACGACCCCGCACCGATCTGCCGGAGCAGTTCATAGTCGGGGATCGACCCGGTTGGAGCGGTGGCCGCCAAGCACGGCCAGCCAACGGCGCAGCTCGCCGCGCGTCAAGGCTTCCGGCCCCGACAGGCTTCCGCCCCGCAGGAACTGAACCGGGCACGCCTGCTTTGCCGCCTTGTGGTGCGCAGGGGAAGCCGAGACGCTCCCCGCCTCGTGCTGCCCGATTTCACAGCCGTCCAATGGCTCCTCGCCGCGCTCGCCGGCGTGGGCATCGGTGTGTCCAAGAGCGGATTGCCCGGCATCAGCCTGCTGCATGTCGTGATCTTCGCGCAGCTCTTCCCCGGCCTCGCCTCCACCGGCGTGGTGCTGCCGATGCTCGTCTGCGGCGACATCGGCGCGGTGCTGCTCTTCCGCCGCGACGCCCGTTGGCCGCACATCGCGCGCACGTTGCCGCCGGCCGTGATGGGCGTGGCCATCGGCTGGGGCATCATGCGTTGGGCGCAGGCGGTGCAACTGCCCGCGGCCAAGTTCAATCCGGTGATCGGCGGCATCGTGCTCGCGCTCGCGCTCGTCCAGCTGGGCCGCAACTGGAAGCCGGACCTTTTCGCGCGGTTGCCGCATTCCACCGTGTTCGCGTGGACGATGGGCCTGGTCGCCGGCGTGACCACGATGCTGGCCAACGCAGCCGGTCCGGTGATGGGGCTGTACCTCTTGGCGGTGGCGTTGCCGAAGGAGGCCTTCGTCGGGACGGCCGCTTGGTTCTTCCTGCTGATCAACCTGATCAAGGTGCCCTTCAGCGCGCAGCTGGGGCTGATCACCTTCCCGTCGCTCGCGTTCAACGCGGCCCTCGTCCCGTTCATCGCCTCAGGTCTGTTCCTCGGCCGCGCGGTGGTGTCGCGGTTGCCGCAGCGGTGGTTCGACACCTTGATCCTCGCCTTCGCCGGCGTTGCGGCGATGCGCTTGCTCGGCGTCTTCTGAACAGCGGAACCGGTGTGATCCGGCCGGCGGCGCCCGAGGCCGAGGCGGCATTGCGGTCCGGCGTTCCCGGCCTACCCTGCACGGTGCCAAGATCGCTCCTAGGGTTCCTCGCCGCCGGTGTCGTGGTCGCCGTCGTCGTCGGACTGACCGGTTGCCAGGCCACGCGCGCCGGCTACGCCTCGGCGCCGTACCGCGTCGTCCGGACCGACGGGAAGGTCGAGGTCCGCGACTATCCGGAGCTGCGCCTCGCCGAGACGCCGATGGGCGGCGACGATTTCATGCGCCTCTTCGGCTACATCTCGCGCGGCAACTCCGGGAACCAGAAGATCGCCATGACCACGCCGGTCTTCATGGCCGAGCCCGCGGATTCCACCCGGACGATGGCTTTCGTGCTGCCGGAAGGTCTTGCGATTCCGCCGTCGCCGACGAACTCCGCCGTCGCCATCCGCCGGATGGGGCCGGGCCGGTTCGCGGTGCTGCGGTTCCGTGGTTCGCGGCAAGGACCCGAAGGCGAGGCCGCGACGCGCCTCCGCGCTTGGACCCGCACGCAAGGCCTCGCCACCACCGGTATCCCGACGTTCGCCTACTTCGATCCGCCGTGGACACCGGGCTTTCTGAGGCGCAACGAGGTGATGATACCGCTCGCGGAACCCGCGACCGATCCGCTGCGTTGACCCGCGGGGAACCTCGGGGACCGAGGCTCGATTTCCAGATGCACTCCGTCGCGCCGGCGTTCAACGTCGGCCGGGCACGGGACCGCCATGGACGACAAGAACCTCACCGCCATCCGCAACTTCCGCCGGATCGACGACCGGATCGCGACGGGCGGTCAACCGACCGAGGCACAGTTGCGCGACCTCGCCGCGGCCGGCTTCCAAAGCATCATCAACCTCGCGCTGACGACGTCGACCGATGCGCTGGCCGACGAACCGGCCAGCGTCCGCGCCCTCGGCCTCGACCACAGGCACATCCCGGTCGACTTCGAGGCACCGACCGCCGAGGACTACGAGCGCTTCGCGGCGACGATGCGGGCGTGGCGCGGTCGAGCGGTGTTCGTCCATTGCGCCGCCAACTACCGGGTCTCGGTCTTCTTCGCGATCCATCGGGTGACGGTGCTCGGTTGGCGACGCGAAACCGCCTTGGCCGCGGTGCGCGACGTCTGGGAACCCGATGCGGTATGGACGGCCTTCTTCGACGCGCGATGCGGGGCCGGCCCGGGCGCGTGACGCCGCGCGTCAGACGTTCTGCGGCGTCGGGTGTTCGTACGGGGCGCGGTACGGGCGAGCGAGCAGCGCGTTGGCTTCGGGATCGCCGACCACCTGGTGCTTCACCGGGTCCCACTTGAGCGTGCGGCCGAGCTTGAGCGACAGGTTCGCCAGGATGCACGAGGCGCTGGAGATGTGGCCCTGCTCGATGTCGGCGACCGGCTTCTCGCGGGTCTCGATGCACGCGAGCAGGTTCTTCATGTGGCCGCGGATCGCGGGCGCGACGTGCTTCTCGAGGTCCTTCTCGACGTCGTCCTCCGGATATTTGTCGAGCTCCATGACCTGGTCCTTGTGGATGGCCGGTCCGCCGTCGCGCGGGATGAAGTCGTAGCGGAAGACGCTGGTCTTCAGCGTGCCCTTCTCGCCGTGGATGATCGCGGCCCACGGATGGTCGGGGTCGGGCATGTCGCCCCAGGTGCGGTGGTTCCAGGTGACCTGGAATCCGTCGAAATCGAAGGTCGCGGTCTGGGTGTCGGTGATGTTCGCGCGGGCCTGCTTGTCGTTGAGCACGCCGCCCCAGGAGGTGACCGACTTGGGCCAGCCGAGGCCGAGCATCCAGCGGGTCATGTCGAGCATGTGCACGCACATGTCGCCGACGATGCCGTTGCCGTACTGCATGTAGGCCCGCCAACCGCGGGGATGGACGATCTTGTTGTAGGGCATCATCGGCGCGGGCCCGACCCAGCGCTCGTAGTCGAGATGGTCCGGCGGCGCGGTGTCGGGCGCGGTGGCGAGCGTGTCGCGGCTGCGCATGTGCCAGTAGCAGCAGATATCGACGCTGATGATCTTTCCGAGCGCGCCGGAATCGATGAAGCGCTCCTTGGCCTCGATGAGATGCGGCGTGCTGCGGCGCTGGGTGCCGATCTGGACCACGCGGCCGTACTTGCGCGCCGCGGCGAGCATCGCCTGGCTCTCGACGATGTCGACGCCCGTGGGTTTCTGGCAGTAGAGGTCGGCGCCGGACTTGCAGGCCTCGATCATCGGCAGCGCATGCCAATGGTCCGGCGTGGCGATCTCGACGATGTCGAGGTCCTTCTCGGCGAGCATCTGCCGATAATCGCTGTAGAGGCGCGGACGTCTGCCGGACTTGTTCTTCTTCGCGACGGTGTCGGCGCAGTCCGCGAGCAGGCGCTTGTCCACGTCGCAGAGGGAGACCACCTCGACCGGCGCGACCTGCATGAGACGGAAGAGGTCGCTCTTTCCGTACCAGCCGGTGCCGATGAGGCCGACCCGTTTCGGCTTGGGCTCGGCGGCGAACGTGGTCGGGACGTAGCTCGCGGCGGCGGCGACGGCGAGCGCGGTGGACCCTTGGTGAAGGAAGGTGCGGCGTGTCATGCGCCCTTGCTAAAGGGAGGAGAGCGGCGACACAAGCTTGAGGAGGGAGGGGATCTCGTTCCGCCCCGACCAAGCCGGGACGATGCAGTCGGTTCCGGGCGGAACGGCACGAGCATGGACCCTCCGGAGAGTGAGTTCTCGGCACCCCAATTTTCTGACCGGCTCTCAGCCGGAACGATGCAGTAGAGGTATGGGTAGAACGGGTCACCGGCTCGTCGTGGCGAGCGACTCGCCCGCCGCTCGCGGTGCGCCGGGAATGCACCCTTTGGTGCGCGCGCTGGCCATGCCGAAACTCGGCGGCAAGTTGCCGCCGAGAACGGCCAAGTTGGCCGTGCCACCCGGATCCGTCTGCATGGTTCCGACTCAGATCCCCGGGACTTGCGGCAGGTCGATCGACGGCGCCTTCCCGGTCGGGATCCGCTCGAACCGCTCGCCGAAGCGCGTGGATGCCGGACCGAAGCCGCCGTGCAACAGGTAGAACCGTCCATCCTCG
>JANNAJ010000385.1:0-10146 GCA_031384285.1 Verrucomicrobiota bacterium | reverse complement strand
GGAGCGGTACTGGTCCGCCCACTTCTGGAAATGACCGGCGAACTTGGCGTTCGTGACGATGTAGACGCGGTCGATGCCGGGGATGGGCGCGATGTTGTCGAGCACGTAGTCGATCATCGGCTTCCCGGCGACCGGCAGCAGGGGCTTCGGCTGCGTGAGCGTGAGCGGATAGAGGCGCGTGGCGTAGCCGGCGGCGAGGATGAGGACTTTCATTGGCGATGGCCCGGATGGCGGAGGCGAAGCTGTGCATGAACGGCGAAGAAATCAAAGCCGGTTCTTCGGGCGCGCCGCCCGCCACGTCCGGCGTCGTCGGGCTCCGCTGCTCTCCCCGGCAGCGAAAGTCGACAAAGGTCGGCGGACCGTGGAACCTCCGTGGACTGAGCCACCGGCCTCCCATGGCGGTGCCCAAGATGAACGTTCTGGATCGTCACCTCGGTCGGACCCTCGACGGAAAATATCGCCTGGAACGCCTGCTCGGGCGGGGTGGGATGGGCGCGGTCTATCTCGCCACCCACGTCGGCACGGACCGCCAGGTAGCGGTGAAGCTCATCAGCCCGCAGCTCATGGACCGCCCGGAGTCCATCGAGCGGTTCCAGCGCGAGGCCAGGGCAGCCGGTCGGCTGCGCCATCCCAACATCGTCGATGTGACCGACTTCGGCTTCGCGCCCACGTCCGACGGCAGCATCGCCTATCTCGTCATGGAGTACCTGGACGGCTGCAGCCTCGCCACCGTGCTGGCGGAGGAGCCCCGCCTGCCCCTCCAGCGGGCGGTCGAGATCCTCGAACAGGTCTGCAGCGCGGTCCAGGAGGCCCACCGGCAGGGCATCGTCCACCGCGACCTCAAGCCGGACAACATCTGGCTCGAACCGAACGGCCTTGGCGGCTACCGCGCCAAGGTGCTCGACTTCGGCATCGCCAAGGTCGGGGAGCACGACGTGCCGATGGTCGGGCCGGCCCCGGGCCGGCCCGGCGGAGGAACGCGGCCCACCATCCATGTCACGCCCTTGGCCACCGGCGAGTTGCCACCGGGCGCGGATCACGGGGCCGTCCTGTCGTCGCCGACACCACCCACGCCAGAGGTCCCGGTCGCCGGAAGCGGGCGCGCATCGCTGTCGCCCGCCGGGACCACGCCCGAGGCGCACCTCACCCGCCCCGGCGCGATCTTGGGAACGCCTTGGTTCATGTCGCCCGAGCAGTGCCGGGGCGACACGTTGGACCCGCGCTCCGACATCTACAGCCTCGGTGTGATCGCCTATCAGATGCTCGCCGGCGCACCGCCTTTTCCAGGCGAAGCCGGCGCCGTGCTGAAGGCGCATCTCGACGATCCGCCACCGCCGCTGCGGGGACACGCGCGGCATGTGCCCGAAGGCGTGGCGAAGGTCATCATGGCCGCGTTGGCGAAGGATCCCGCCGCCCGCCCCCCATCGGCCCTGGCGTTCGCCAACGCGGTCCGGGCCAATGCCGACGGTCTGGGTCGCCTCTATCGGCAGGCATTCTCGCTCTACAGCGAATATTTCCCCTCGTTCCTGCTCCTGTCGGTGCTGGCACATGCCCCGTCGATCGCCATCTCTTTGGGCACCATCCTGCTGCAGCTCGCAACTTATCCGGCGAGCGGTCCCGCCACCGGCAGCTTCGCCGGGCCTCAGGGGATCCTGAAGGCGTTGGCCAGTTTCCTGACGCCATCGGTCATCTCCGGCGTCACCGCCATCATCGTCGCCCAGTTGGCGGTGGCCCCGTTCCGGCCGGTCCGGCTGCGCTCCGCCTTCGTGGTTCTCCTGCGGAACTGGCGGCCGTTCCTTTGGACCGGCCTCCAGGCCACGTTGCGGATCGCCCTCGGGTTCCTGCTGCTGTTCCTGCCCGGGATCGTGATGCTCGCGCGCTATTCGTTCTGGCCGGCGGTGGTGCTGATGGAGGGGGCGACGTCCACGCCGGCGCTCGCCCGATCGCGCACGTTGGCCGCCCGCTCTTGGCCCGGTGTGGTCATCACCGCCTGCATCGCGACCCTGTTCACGGTCGCGTTC
Organism: Verrucomicrobiota bacterium; assembly: GCA_031384285.1. GTDB lineage: Bacteria > Verrucomicrobiota > Verrucomicrobiia > Limisphaerales > UBA9464 > CAIVQB01. The sequence goes on along the minus strand of JANNAJ010000385.1, from coordinate 8,125 downwards.
CCCGCGGCGGCCCGGCACCTGATGGCCGGGGCCATGGGCGTCCCGGCCAACGCCGATAGCGGGCTGCGGTTGACCATCGCCTCCGAGCTCGCGGGCCTCACGAGCATCCTCTTCGATCCGGTGCTGTCGATCGTCCCGGCCCTCCTCTACATCAAGCTCCGTCAACTGGGCGCCGAGACCCCCACGGAGATGATGGCCCACATCGAGGAGGAAGCCGGCACCAGCCGCTGGGAGACGCGCTTGCGCTGGCGCTCCAGGACCGGCACGCCGCCCCGCGCCCGCTGAGGCCCGGCCTCGTCGATAGCCGGGACCCTCGCACCGTCTCCAAGCTCACCCCTCGACGAAGAGCTCCGGCGCGCAGGCCTTCGCCACCGCGAGCGAACGCGCCTGGATCCGCGCGGCGCTGGGGCAGGCCAGGGCCTCGGCCGCGAGCGCCTTCGCCTCGGCCAGTTTGAGCCGGCGCAGGAGGAACTTCGCGGCCGGCAGGACCGCGGGGGTCGCGCTCAGCTCGTCGACGCCGAGACCGACGAGCAGCGGGATCGCGGCCGGATCGCCGGCCATCTCGCCGCACACCCCGACCCAACGGCCCCGGGCGTGCGCCGCTTCCACGGTGAACTGGATCAACCGGAGGATCGCCGGATGCGTCGGCGTGTGCAGGTGGGCGACCCGCTGGTTCATGCGGTCCACCGCGAGCGTGTACTGGGTGAGGTCGTTCGTGCCGAGGCTGAAGAAATCCGCGTGCTCGGCGAGCGCCGGCGCGATCAGCGCCGCGGACGGGATCTCGATCATCACGCCCACCTCCATCCGCTCGTCGAAAGGCACGCCGTCCCGTCGGAGCTCGGCCCGGCATCCTTCGAGCAGCGCGTTCGCCGCGAGCAGCTCGTCGAGGCACGAGATCATCGGGTACATCAGCTTCACGTTGCCGTGGGCGCTGGCGCGGAGCACGGCCCGGAGCTGCGGCCGGAAGAGGTCCGGATCCGCCAAGCTGATGCGGATCGCGCGCCAACCGAGGAACGGGTTGGCCTCGTGGTGCTGGCCGGCGAAGAGCTTGTCGCCGCCGAGGTCGAGCGTGCGGACCACCACCGGTGCGGGCGCGCACGCCTCGGCGACGGCCCGGTAGGCGACGTACTGCTTCTCCTCGTCCGGCGCCGCGCCGGGTTCGAGGAAGAGGAATTCGGTGCGGAAGAGCCCCACGCCCTCGGCGCCGGATTCTTTCACCGCGGCGATGTCGCCCGGGTCCTCGATGTTGGCGGCGAGGACGAGGCGGACGCCGTCCATCGTGATCGCCGGCTGACCGCGCAGGTCGCGGAGACGCTCGTCCAGCGCGGCGCGGCGTTCGCGGATCTGGCCGTACTGGAAGAGAGTGGCGTCGGTCGGGTTGACGGTCAGCGCGCCGCCATGGCCGTCGATCAGGGCGTACTCACCGCTGCGGACCTTGCGGGTCACGTCGCCGAGGCCGACCACCGCGGGGATGCGGAGCTTCCGGGCGATGATCGCGGTGTGGCTCGTCTTTCCGCCGACATCGGTCGCGAAGCCGAGCACCTTGCTCCGGTCGAGCATCGCCGTCGTGCTCGGCGACAGGTCGTGGGCGACCACGATGACCGGCCCGGTCAGGCGCGACAGTTCGGATTCGCCGACGATGCCGAGCAGGTTGTCCAGGACCCGCGTCGAGAGGTCGCGCAGGTCGGCCGCCCGTTCGCGGAGGTAATCGTCGTCCGCCGCCTCGAGCGCCGCGGCGTACTTGCCGGCGACCGCGTGGAAGGCGGACGCGGCGTTCTCCCGGTCGCCGCGGACGCGCGAGCTCACCTGGTCGAGCAGCGACGGGTCCTCCAGGACCATCAGGTGGGCCTCGAAGATCCCGGCCTCCTGCGCGCCCATCGCCGCGCTGACGCGGCGTTGCACGTCGGCGATCTGGCGGCGTGTCTCGACGAGGGCGTCCTGGAACCTCGCCATCTCGGCTTCGATCTCGCCCTCCTCCAACCGGTGCCGTGGGACCTCTTGCGACGCTTGGCCGAGGCGGAGGATGCGCGCGTGCGCGACGCCGCCGGCGACGGCGGTGCCGCGATAGACCCTTTCTCCGGCGGGTTCGCGCTCAGGCATGCCGCACCATCACACGGCGAACGGCGAGGAGGGAAAGCGTTTTTGACGTGGACATGCCCTGTTTCCGATGTCCAGCAGGCTGGAGCGGCCCCGGGCGACGACCTTTTCGGTCGGGCTCTTGCCGCGCGACGCCGGCTCTCTACGCTCGCCTCCATGCGCACCGAATCTCTCCGCTTCCTCGAGACGCTCGTCAACACCCCCAGCCCTGTCGGCCATGAGACCCGTGGCCAACGGGTATGGCTCGACCATGTGGCGGCGTTCGCGGACGAGACGTTCTCGGACGCCTACGGCAACTGCGTCGCCGTCGCCAACAAAGGCGGCTCGCCGCGCATCATGCTCGCAGCGCACGCCGACGAGATCGCCATGGCGGTCAACCACGTCACCGAGGCCGGCTACATCCACGTGCGCCGGATGGGCGGCATCGACCCGGCCATCACCAAGGCCCAGCGGGTGACCATCCACACCCGCGGCGGACCGGTCCTCGCGGTCGTCGGCAACGTCGCGCCGCACCTGCAGAAGATGGAAGGCGAGCCCAAGGCGCCGAGGATCCACGACCTCTTCCTCGACATCGGTGTCGGCAGCAAAGCGGAGGCGCTGAAGCTGGTGCGCATCGGCGATCCGATCACGTTGAACGACCGGTTCGAGATGTTGCGCGGGGACCTCGCGGTCGCGCGGGCCTTCGACAACCGCATCGGCACCTGGGCCGTCGCCGAGACGCTCCGCCTGCTCAAGGAGCACGGCGGGAAGTTCGCGGCGGAGGTCTGCGCCGTCTCGAACATCCAGGAAGAGGTCGGCCTGCTCGGAGCGCGCCAGATCGCCTACTCGCTCAAGCCCGACGTCGCGCTCGTGGTGGATGTGACCCACGCGACCGATTATCCGACCGTGAGCAAGGAGCAGCACGGCGACATCCGGATCGGCGCGGGTCCGGCGCTCACCCACGGCGGTTGCAACCATCCTGAGGTCGTCGCGCGGCTCGAGCAGTTGGCCGAGGCCAAAGGCATCCCGCTCCAGCACGAGGCGATGAGCGCGAGCAGCGGCACCGACACCGATGTGATCTTCTGGACGCGCGGCGGTATCCCGAGCGCGCTGATCAGCCTGCCGAACCGCTACATGCACTCGCCGGTCGAGGTCGTGTCGCTGAAGGACCTCGAACAGATCCCGGTGCTGATGGCCGAGTTCGTCCTGAGCGTGAAGGCCGGCGAGGCCTTCAAGGTGCGGATCTGAACCGGGACGCCGCGGGCCGGGGCGCATCGGACCGCCCCGTCCCGCGCGGCATCCTCCGCCCGCGCTCCTTCATCTCTGTTCACCCGCGGCGTCCGTTCGCGTAGCTTCGGCGCGTGACCAACCTCATCGACGGGCGCGCCATCGCGCAGCAGATCCACACCGAGACCTCCCGGCGCGTCGCGTCGCTCAAGGACCGGGGCATCACGCCGGGCCTCGTCTTCATCCGTGTCGGCGAGGATCCCGCGTCGCAGGTGTACGTCGGGATGAAGGAGAAGAAGTCCGCCGAACTGGGCATCCGCTCGGTGACGCGCGTCCTGCCCGCCGCGACCTCCGAGGCCGATCTGCTCGCGCTCATCAGCCAGCTCAACGCGGACCCGCAATGGCACGGCATCCTCGTCCAAGCTCCCCTGCCCCGCCACATCGACCAGGCCACCGTCTACGCCCACGTCGCCCCTTCCAAGGATGTCGACGGATTCCACCCGCTCAACGTAGGCAAACTCATGCTCGGCGACGCGGACGGCTTCATCCCCTGCACCCCGGGCGGCGTGCATGAGCTGCTCGTCCGGTCGGGCGTGGAGCTCGGAGGCGCGGAGGTCGTGGTCCTTGGCCGGGGCAACATCGTGGGCAAGCCGATGGCCTCCATCCTCCTCCAGAAAGGCAAGAACGCGAACAGCACCGTCACCGTCGTCCACAGCGGCACGCGCGATGTCGCCGGACATTGCCGCCGCGCCGACGTGCTCATCGCGGCGATGGGCGTCCCGGAGTTCGTGAAGGCCGACATGGTGAAACCCGGTGCCGTCGTCATCGACGTCGGCGTGAACCGGGTGCCGGACGCGTCCGCGAAGTCCGGCACCCGGCTCGTCGGCGACGTCGCCTTTGCCGAGGTCCAACCGGTCGCCGGCCTCATCACGCCGAACCCCGGCGGCGTCGGCCCCATGACCATCGCCATGCTCCTCGCCAACACGGCGCGCGCGGCGGAGTCGGCGGGCCGCTGACTTCTTCGAGCAGCGGGACCGGCGACCGCAGCAGGATCTCAGCTCTCCAGCGGCGTCGCGCTCAGGGCCTTCAGCACCTGCTCGGGCGGATCCTTGACGAAGAATCCCAATCCCTCCGCGCAGAGGATCTGCGTCGCATGGTCGGCGTATCTCACGGCGACCACCCGGCTGACGTTCACGTGGATGAGGTTGTCGCTATCGAACTCCGTCAGGGTGATGAATCGCATGACCTCCTATTCTGCAGGAGGCAGACGCCGTCCGACAGGATTCCCTCGACCGGTCCATACCCGATTGACCGGCCGCACTGGATCAGCATCCGTTGGCCCGTCCCACGATCGTTATCTGGACACAGGCATCCATTTGTATAGCGCCTGACAAAACCGGTCGAAGCCATCGCCGCTGGTCAAGACGACGACAGCCGCATGGAAACGGGGGGACAGACGATGACATACAAGACGTTCTGGCACCGGGTGGCCGCCACCTTGATCGACGGACAGGGGCACTCCTTCTAGGTCGGGGCCGGTCCCGGGACGGACCAAGGACTCCCCGGGACGGCGGCTACTGGTTGGTCGCGAACAACGCGTCGGCGAACTGCTTCGCGTCGAACGGCTGGAGGTCCTCGGGCTGCTCGCCCACGCCGATGAACTTCACCGGGATCCCCAGCTCACGTTGGATCGCCACCACCGCGCCGCCCTTGCTCGTGCCGTCGAGCTTGGTGATCACGAGGCCGGTCAGCTTCACGGCCTTGTGGAATTCGCGCGCCTGGTTCAGCGCGTTCATGCCGGTCGACCCGTCGAGCACGAGCAAGGTCTCATGCGGCGCCCCGGGGAGCTTCTTGTCCATCACGCGATGGACCTTCTGCAGCTCGGCCATGAGGTTGGTCTTGGTATGGAGACGGCCCGCGGTGTCGATGAACAACCACTTCGCGCCGCGCGATTGCGCGGCGGTGATGGCGTCGTGCGCGACCGATGCCGGATCGGCCTGGTAGGCTCCGGCGATGACGGGCACCTGGAGGCGGTCGCCCCATAGCTTGAGCTGCTCGATGGCGGCGGCGCGGAAGGTGTCGCACGCGGCGAGCACGGCCGGTTCGCCGCGCTGCTGGACGAGGTGCGCCAGCTTGGCGGATGTCGTGGTCTTGCCCGTCCCGTTCACGCCGACGACCGAGACGACGGTCACGCCGGTCGGCTGCGCGTGGAGTCTCGGATCGCCTTTGGAGAGGCTCTGCTCGACCTCGCGCGCGGCGATCTCCACGAAGTCCAGACCGGTGCGGCCCTGCGTCTCGAAGGCCAGCTTCGCGGCGGCGATGATCTGCTGCGTCATCGCGAGCCCGAGGTCGGCGCGGAGCAACGCGTCCTCCAGCTCCTCCAGGCTCGCGGCGGTGAGGCGGGGCGAACGGCTGACGATGCGCTTCACCTCGTGGGCGAGCGCCGATGTCGTCTTGGTGAACGCGGCCTTGAGTTTGTCGAAGAAGCCCATGGGAAAGACGGATCAACCGACCGGGACGGATCCGGGAACGGTCGGAGGTGCGAGCATCGGTGGTGTCACGGGTGCCGGTGCGGACGGCGCCGCTTGAGCTGCTCGACCTGCGAGTAGGGGAGTTTGACGCGGCCGATGAGCGGCTGGCCCTTGCTCATGCCGTGGCAATCGCTCCCCCCTGTCGCCACGAGGGAAAGATCCGAAGCCATCCGCGCGTAGTGGGCCGAGGTCTCGGGATTGTGCTTGGTATGCCAGCACTCGATGCCGTCCAGACCGGCCGCGACCGCGTCCGGGATGAGCCGGTCGGCGCGGTAGAGGGCCGGATGCGCCAGCACCGCGACGCCCCCGACGCCGTGGATCAGATCGATCGCCGTGCTCGCGTCCATCTTCGCCTTGGGCACCCAGGCGGGCCTGCCCTTCTTGAGGAAGCGCTCGAAGGCGTCGTCGAAATCCTTGCAATGGCCGCCTTCGACCAAGGCACGCGCGAGATGGGGCCGGCCGGGCGCGTTGCAGTTGGCCAATGCCAAGACGCTCTCGGCGGTCAGCGGGATGCCGCGCTGGTTCAACCGGTGGACCATGTCGTGGATGCGGTTGGTCCGGACCGCCTGGAACCCTGCGAGCCGCGACTGGAGCAGCGGGGACGACTCATCGAGCCAATAGCCGAGGATGTGGACCTCGTGGCCCCGGAGCTCGGCGGTGAGCTCCGCGCCGGGGATGAATTCCAGCTCTTCCTTCGCGCAGGCCGCGCTCATGCGTCCGCAGCCCTCGACGGTGTCGTGGTCGGTGAGCGCGATTGCCGAGAGGCCGGCCGCCTTGGCGCGCGCCGCCAGTTCCTCGGGCGAGAACGTGCCGTCGGAGAAATGCGTGTGCGTGTGCAGGTCGGCGAACATCGGGGAGGCTCGGGGCCGGTATCGGGAAGTCAAACCGCCGCCGTCAGCCGGCCACTTCGTCCTTCGGGGTGCGGGCCGGTCGCAGGATCTCGCCCTTCACCTTGTCGAGGATGCCGTTGACGAACTTGCCGCTGTCCTCGGTGGAGAACTTCTTCGCGACGTCGACCGCCTCGTTGATGCTGACCACCGGCGGGATGTCGTCGCGGTAGAGCATCTCGTAGATGGCGAGGCGCATGATGTTGCGGTCGACCACGGCGATGCGGTGCAGGTCCCAGTTGAGCGCGTGCTTCTTGATGGCGGTGTCGATCGCCGGCAGATGGTCGATCACGCCGCGGATCAAGGAATCGGCGAAGAGCCGCATCGCCATCTCGTCGGTCGTCGCCAAGGCGGGTTCGATCTTCTCGCCGTAGGTGGGCCCGGGGTGGGCCTCCATGTGGGCGTTGAGCCGCGTGTTCTCCCAGAAATGGTCGATCGCCGCCTGGAGGTTCTCCGGCGGGTTCACATCGTGCTGGAACAGGAACTGCACGGCCCGTTCCCGGGCCTCGCGGCGTTTGCGCATGGGAGCACTGTGCGGAACGGCGCGGCGGGGCGGGAAGCAATTTCTGCCCGGCCGCTCAACGTGTCGACGCCAACCACACGGCGCCGGCCACCGCCACGGCTCCACCGATGAGCGGACGCGCCGCCGGACGCTCGCCGTCGAGCCACCACGCCAAGGGCACCACCGCCAGCGGCGTGAGCGCCGTGATCGACATCACCACGCCGGTCGGTTGGACCTGGAACGCCCACTGGTAGCACGCCACGCCCAACGACGGGCCGCTCAGCGCGTTCACGACCACCCACGGCCAGGCCCGGCGCCACGGCGTCCCCGTAGCGGCACCGGACCCGCCGGAGGCCGCCGGGACGCGCCCCCGCTGCCACAACCACCAGACCCAAGTGAAAGCCACGCCCGCGAGGATCCGCTGGTAGGCCACGGACATCCCGTCGATCGGCTCGCCCGCGGTCTTCGCGAGCAACTGACCGTGGCGGCTGAGCACCGCGCCGACCGCCTGCCCGGCCGCGGCGACGAGCCCGAGCGCGAAGGCCTTCCCGCCGATGCCGGATGTCGGGGACCTGACGCGGCCGGGGAAAAGCGCGATCGCGACGCCCACCAAGATCGATGCGCCCGCCGCGACCTCGACCGTCCCCAACCGCGTGCCGAGCCAGGCCCATTCCACCACCGCCGCGATCGGTGCGGCGAGACATTGGACCATCAGGCTGGTCAGCTGCGCGCCGAGCAGCGGCAAGGCGAGGAAGATGGCGGTGTCGCAGATGCCGAAGCCGATCAGGCCGCTCACGATGAACCAGCCGAGCGCGACCCCGCCCAGACCCGCGCCCCAGACGTGCGCGTAGATCCCGAGGATCGTCGCGGCCAGCACGATCCTCACGAGGCTCGCCGTGGAG
>JANNAJ010000364.1:0-2832 GCA_031384285.1 Verrucomicrobiota bacterium | reverse complement strand
GCTGACCTCGCGAACCGCAGAAGAAGCCAAGGAGCGCGTCATCGCCACCGGCTACATCGCGAATGCCCGGCGCTTCGGTTCGCGTGTGGACGACTACCCGCAGCACCTGACCATCGAGGACACGATCGACAACGTCGGCCGCGCCTTTCTCGGCCTGACGGTGAGCTGCGCGCGTTGCCATGACCACAAGTTCGACCCGATCCCGACGGCTGATTACTATGCGCTCTACGGGTTCTTCCAGAGCACGCGGTATCCTTGGCCCGGCATCGAGCTGGAGCAGCGTCAGCGTGACCTCGTTCCCCTCGTCGAACCTTCACGCCTCGCCGACGCCGAGTCGGCCCGGAAGATCTACGACACCGAGAAGCGGCGCCTGGAAAAAGAAGTCCAGAAGCTCAAGGATTCGCTGAAGGACAAGAGCGGCGACGAGAAGAGATCCGTCGAAACCAAGATCACGGAAGCCGAGAAAGCTGCGAAGGAGTTTCTCGCCAAGCCGCTTCCGTTCGATATGGCCTACGCCGTGGCCGAAGCGGGCAAGGCGGTCGACGCCGCCATCCAGATCAAGGGCGATCCCGCGAAGCCCGGCGATGTCGTCGGTCGGCGTTTCCTGACGATCCTCGGAGGCCAGGAGATCGCCACGACCGACCGCACGAGCGGGCGTCTGCATTTGGCGGACCGGCTTGCCGACACCGGCAATCCCCTGACCGCCCGGGTCATGGCCAATCGCATCTGGCTCCATCATTTCGGCAAGGGTCTCGTCCCGACGCCCAACGATTTCGGCAAGCAGGGCAAACCTCCGACCCATCCCGAGCTGCTCGATTGGCTGGCCGATCGCTTCATCGAATCGGGTTGGTCCGTCAAGGACCTCCACCGGACCATCATGCTTTCGCGCACCTATCAGATCGCCAGCGCCCGGAGCGAAGATGCGGTTGCCCGCGACCCCAACAACGAGCTGCTCGGTTCCTTCCCGCGTCGCCGGCTGGACGCCGAATCCCTTCGCGACGCCATGCTGGTCCTCGGCGGCAACATGGACACCTCGCCCGCCGGAGCACATCCGTTCCCGCCGCAGTCGGAGTGGAAGTTCACCCAGCACAATCCCTTCAAGGCCGTCTACGACTCGAAGCGCCGCAGTGTCTATCTGATGACCCAGCGCATCCAGCGGCACCCGTATCTCGCCATCTTCGACGGCGCCGATCCGTCGGCCAGCACCGCCGTTCGGACATCGAGCACCACGCCTCTGCAGGCGCTCTTCCTGTTGAACGATCCGTTCGTCCACGAGCAGTCCCGGGAATTCGCCAAGCGCGTTGTCGCGGCCGCCAAGGATGAACCCTCAAAGATCCAGTTCGCCTACCGTTCCGCGCTCGGACGAACTCCCGAGCGGCCCGAGATCGAGCAATGCCGCACGTTCCTGAAAACGGCGCGCACCCGGCTCGCGGAATCAGGCACTGCTCCGGACCAACTCGAAGCGGAAGCATGGCAGTCCATGGTCCGGGCGATCCTGCGGCTGAACGAGTTTGTGTATGTGGACTGAACCCAGATTGGAGCACTCAGCATGATCGTTCCAAGATTTTGGGCCGAAGCCCGGACTCAGCATCGCGAGAAAGGAAAACAGGTCACTGTCCGTCGCTTCGGATGGTCCCAATCGAGCCTAGAAGAAGCGCAGGCCAATGCTGAAGCCCGTGCCGCTGACGCGCTCAGGAAGCTGCTTGCCGGCGCGAAGCTGGACCGACGGGAGCCGAAGGTTGCCTACAACGGCGCAGAAGGCCTTCCCATCCGCGAAGAGATCGTGGCGGAACACGGCGACACTGTGATCACCCGAAACAGCTACGGGGCACTCTGCCTGAATACGCCGGACGTGCTTTTTGCTGATGTAGATTTTCAAGAGCGACTACCGGAAGCGATGAACCGTTCCATATTCTTCGTATCGTTCCTCCTCGCGGTGGGGCTGGGTGTAGCCTACCTGTCGCTATGGATGGTCATCGGGATACTGATCCTAGGGGGACTATGCTCGGTTGTGTTGTTTCCACTAATTTTCAAGCTGAAGTCACTGTTTCAGGGAGGCCCCGAACGGATTGCAAAGACACACTTGTCTTCGTTCACGGCCGCCCACCCCGACTGGAAGCTCCGCCTCTACCGGACGCCTGCCGGACTGCGAATCATGGCCATGCACCGGATTTTCACCGCGACGGAGCCAGAGGTTGCAGGCTTCTTCAAAGCGCTCAAGAGCGATCCGCTCTACGTGACGATGTGCCAACGGCAGCAGTGTTTCCGCGCCCGCGTCAGCCCTAAGCCGTGGCGCATAGGTATTGGAGGCCATCTGCCGCCGCGACGCGGGGTTTGGCCCGTCCGCGAAGAGGCTCTGCCCTCGCGGCGCGCTTGGATCGACGCCTATCAAGCCAAGGCTGCCAAGTTTGCCGCCTGCCGTTTCGAGGCCGAACTGGGCCAAGGCGCCACGCATGAAAAGGCCCGTGCCGTCCAACAGCTCCACGATCAACTTTGCCGCGCCGACAGCGGGCTCCCCATCGCCTAAACCAACCTTTCGCCTATGAATCCGCTCCGATTCCACACCCGTCGCGAAGTCATCCGTTCGCTCGTCGGCTCGTCGTTGCTGCTGCCCGGGCTCGTGTCGAATCTCTTGGCGGAGGATGCCGCGCCTGATCCGCTGTCGCCGAAGACGCCGCATTTCCCGGCCAAGGCCAAACGCGTCATCTTCATCTTCTCGAACGGCGGCGTGTCGCACATGGACACGATTGACCACAAACCGAAGCTCTTCGCCGCGGATGGCAAGACGATGGGCATCGGCGGCGGTCTCTCGAACCAGCAACGTCGACTGCT
>JANNAJ010000359.1:0-2062 GCA_031384285.1 Verrucomicrobiota bacterium | reverse complement strand
CCTGAACGGCGGCGAACTCGATGGCGTGCGCGTGCTCAGCCCGAAGACCATCGAGTTGATGACGATGGACCATCTGCACGGGTTGGCCAAGCCGACCAAGATCTATCCCGTGTCCGACGGCTTCGGTCTCGGCGTGGAAGTGCGGACGGACGTGTCGCGCAGCGGCTGGCTCGGCTCGCTCGGCAGCTACGGCTGGAACGGCGCGACGACGTGTTACTGCAGCTTCGACCCGAAGGAGCGGCTCATCGCGATGGTCTGGGCGCAGCACACGCCCAACGCCGAGTTCCAGCTCTACGAACGTTTCAACAATCTCGTCTATCAGGCACTCGTCCGGTGACGTGTGCCGGTGATGCCGAGGGAGGCACATCAGCCGAGATGTTGACGGCCACGTCATGGACGGACCGGCTGTCCTGGAATAGGGCGAACCCACGTCATCCGAAAAAAAGACCGGCCTGCAACGAATGCAGGCCGGTCCCGGGGGCTGGAAACGTTCCGCGGATCAGCCGCGTTGGCGGCGGATCCACACCGCGGCGCCCAAGGCGACCAAACCGAAGGCCGCGGCGTACTCAGAAGGCTCCGGCACCGGGGTGACTCCCGGCGATCCGACCTCGATCGTGTCGGTGGCGGTGAAGGCACCGTTCACGCCGACGGTGCTCAGGGTCGAGAGCGCGACGTTGTCCAAGGCGGCGGTGTTGTCGAACGTCTGGAACGGCGAGACGGCGTCGGCGGCCCCGAAGGTCACCTTCGCCACCAGCGTGCCCGAACCGGTGAAGAGGTTCACGGCATCTCCGGCGGTGCTCAGGCCGACGCTTGTGCCGCCATATCCGCCGATCTCGAACCCGGCCGGAGCCGTCCCCCCGAACCACGCGTTGATGAACCCGGTGGACTTGGTGGCCAAGCTGGAGCCGGTGATATCGATGAAGACCACCGACTTGCCGGCAGCGACGCTGGTGATGCCGCTCAAAGCGACCGAGGACGCGAACGCGTTCGAGTTGTCGTCCATCTTCCACCCGGTGATGTCCACTGCCGAAGCGCCCGGGTTGGTGAGTTCGAACCAATCGGACGCATAGGCCGCGTTGGCGGCGGTGCTGGCCCAAGGCGCGACCTCGGTGATGAAGAGCTGTGCCTTCGCCGAGGCGGAGACGGACACGGCCACGGCGGCCGCGATGAGGAGTTGCTTGAGGTTGTGTGAGTTCATGGGGGTATCGGTGTGTTGTGTGAGGGGACTTGGATCAGGACGAGGTCCTGGAGAGGCGTCAAACGGACCGGGCTTGCCGCCAGCGCCGCAAAGCGCAGAACGCGGACGCCGCGACACCGATCACAAGCGCGTAGCTCTCCGGCTCCGGCACGGGGGCGAAGCCCGGCGAACCGACGTACATGGTCGTCGGCGTGGAGTCCGCGGAAGAGAAGGCCCCGTTGCTGCCCACGGAGCTGAGCGCCGAGATCGTCGCGCCTTCGATCCGCGCGCTGTTGTCGAAGGTGAGGAACGGCGAGACCGCGGAGCTCGTCGCGAACCGGACCTGGGCCTGGATCACGTTCGCCCCGCTGTAGATGTTCACCGCGTCGAACGTCGAGCTGAGGCCGACCCCGGACCCGCCGTAGAATCCGAGCGTGAAGCCGGACGGCACGGCGCTGCCGAACCACGCCGACTTGAACGCGGTCCCGAGGGCTGTGTCGGTCGAGCCGTTGGCCACGCCTTCCAAGAAGACCACCGACCCGCCCGGTGCGATGCTGGTCACCCCGCGCAACGCCACCGCGCCGACCGGCGATTCGGAGTTGTCGTCCATCTTCCATCCGGTGATGTCGATGGCCGACGAACCGGTGTTGGTGAGCTCGAACCAGTCGGCAGCGTAGGCAGCTCCGCTGCCCCAAGCGGCGACCTCGGTCACGAACAATTGGGCCCGGGCCGATGCGGCCCCGGCCAAGAGGAAGGACGCGCAGAGGAGGGAACGCGAAAACGGGATGGAGTTCATCGGGGTCTGGACGGGCTTCACAGCGAGGACGAGGACTTGCGGACGCGGCGGAACACCCCGAACGCAAGCGCGCCGAGGCCGACGACGAC
>JANNAJ010000592.1:0-3647 GCA_031384285.1 Verrucomicrobiota bacterium | reverse complement strand
GCGGCGCTGGCGCCGCCGGATGAACCTCCCATGCGGTTCTTCAGCTCCTTGATCTGGTCGCGGAGCATGGCGGCCTTCTCGAACTCGAGGTTGTTCGAGGCTTCGATCATTTCGCCCTCCAGTTCGCGGATGGTTTCCGTGAGGTCGAAGTTGCCTCCGGCGTCGTTGATGACCGCCTTGCTGTCGAATTCGTGGGCGCGGGTGCTGAGGCTTTCCTCCACGGCGCGGATGACGCTGCGGGGCGTGATGCCGTGCTCGGCGTTGTAGGCGAGCTGCTTCTTGCGCCGATAGTCCGAGGTGGCCAGAAGCTTCTGGATGCTCTGGGTCATCACGTCGGCGTAGAGGATGACCTTGCCGTGGAGATGGCGCGCGGCGCGGCCGGCGGTCTGGATGAGGCTGGTGGCGCTGCGGAGGTAGCCTTCCTTGTCGGCATCGAGGATGGCGACGAGGGAAACCTCCGGCAGGTCGAGGCCTTCGCGGAGGAGGTTGATGCCGACGAGCACGTCGAACTCGCCCTTGCGCAGCGCGCGCAGGATCTCGACGCGCTCGATGGCATCGATCTCGCTGTGCAGGTAGCGGACGTTCACGCCGAGGTCGCGGAGGTAGTCGGTGAGCTCCTCGGCGGTGCGCTTGGTGAGCGTGGTCACCAGCACGCGCTCGCGTTTGTCCACCCGGTCGCGCGCCTCGTTCAGCAGGTCGTCGATCTGGCCCTTGAGCGGACGGATCGTGACCTGCGGATCGACCAGCCCGGTCGGGCGGACGATCTGCTCGGCGACGTTGTGCGGACCTGCCCAGCCCATCTCGATCGGCCCCGGTGTCGCGCTCACGTAGATGCCCTGCCCCGTCAGCGCGCGGAACTCCTCGAAATTCAGCGGCCGGTTGTCGAGCGCGCTCGGCAGCCGGAACCCGTGGTCCACCAGCACCGATTTCCGCGCCATGTCGCCCGCGTGCATCCCGCCGACCTGGGGCAAGGTGGCGTGCGATTCGTCCACCACGAGCAGGTAATCGGCGGGGAAGAAATCCAGCAGCGTGCCGGGCCGCGACCCCGGCGGACGCGCCGAGATGTGGCGGGAATAGTTCTCGATGCCGGAGCAGAAGCCCAGCTCCTGCAGCTGCTCCAGGTCGAACTCGCAGCGCATCTTGATCCGCTGCGCCTCGAGCAGCTTGCCCTGCTTCTCGAACCACGCGATCCGGTCGCCCAGCTCCTCGCGGATGGACAGCATCGCCCGGTTGACCTTCTCCTGCGGCGTCGCGAACTGCTTGCTCGGAAAGATGTTCACCGCCGTCAACGACTCGATGTTGTCGCCGGTCAGCGGGTCGAACCGGGTGAACCGCTCGATCTCGTCGCCGAAGAACTCGATGCGCAGGGCGTCCTCGGTGTAGGCGGGATGCAGCTCCACGACGTCGCCGCGGACGCGGAACTTCCCGCGCGTGAGGTCGAAGTCGTTCCGCGCGTATTGCAGCGCCACCATCTTCTCCAGCAGGGCGTTCCGGCCGATCTCCTGCCCGACGCGCAGAGGGATGACCATGCTCTCGTAGTCGTCCTTGCTGCCGATGCCGTAGATGCACGAGACGCTGGCGACGACGATCACGTCGCGGCGGCCGAGCAGCGAGTTCATCGTCGAGAGCCGCAGCCTCTCGATCTCCTCGTTCACGCTGCTGTCCTTCTCGATGAAGGTGTCGGTCCGGGGGATGTACGCCTCCGGCTGGTAGAAATCGAAGTAGCTCACGAAGTACTCGACCGCGTTCTCCGGGAAGAACGCCTTGAACTCGGAGTACAGCTGCGCCGCCAGGGTCTTGTTGTGCGACAGCACCAAGGTCGGGCGGTCCAGGTCGCGGACCACGTTGGCGATCGTGAAGGTCTTGCCCGACCCGGTCACGCCGAGCAGCACCTGGCTCTTCGCCCCTTTCCGCAGGCCATCGGTCAGCTTGGCGATGGCCGTCGGCTGGTCGCCGGCCGGCTCATAATTGGAGACAAGTTTGAACGCCGACATGCCGGCGGACCTTAGGGCGGTGCCGAGGACGGGCAAGCGTCGCTGCGTCTGCTGGCCAGTTTTAGGGATTACCACGCGACAGATAGGTATCTTATCTAGCCGCCGACCGCGGGCCACCTACCGCCTTCTCCGCCTCCATGCAGATCTTCCTCGCGATCGACGGACAACGCCGCGGGCCCTTCCCGTCGGCGGACATCCGTCTACAGCTGCGGCGCGGCGACCTCCGTCCCGACGTCCCCGCGTGGCACGCGGGCCTCGTCGCTTGGACGCCGATCGGCCGGCTGCCGGCCTTCGCTCCGACCGCCACCGATGCCGAGAACCCGCCGCCGGTCCCTGCCACGGGGCCGCACGGCACCGAACTGATCATCCGGATCCCGAAAGCGGCCGCGGCCGAGGAACCCGCCGAACCACCGCACGAGCTCCCGCCGTTGAACCGTCCCACCTCGTCGCTGGCGCCGCTGGAATCAGCGGCCGCCACCGCGACACCGGTGCCCACCGCCGAAGCGAGATCCCCCATGTCGACGGCGACCCTGTCGGCTCCACCGGCGAGGCCGGCCCGGGCCGGCCTAAGCCTATCGGGCGCGGTCCCCCGCGCGGTGGACTCCGAGCCGGTCGGCCCGATCAGCGCCTCCGATCTGTTCGGGACAGCCCCGTTGGCGCCTTTCGCCCCACCGGTCGCGACCGACCGTCAGTGGCACGTGCGACTGGCCATCGCATTGGTCTTCAGCGTTTTCGGATGGTCGGCCGGACAGTGGATCCGTTCGCCCGCCCTGGAAGCGTGGATCCGACCTGTGCCGCCCGTCGTGGCGCCGACAGCGGACGCCGCGTCACGGACCGCCGGCCCGACCGTTGCCGTGCCGCCGACGGAAGCGAAGCCACCGGAGGCGCGGCTTGAGTCCGTCCTCCTGGAGGCTCGCAAGTTGATCGGCGAGGCCGACTGGACCATCTCCGCCCGACGCAACTTATCCGATGCCCAAGCGCTCCAACCCGGCGATCCGCGGATCCTGGACCTCAGCTTCGCCCTTGAAGCCAAGCTGCTCGGCGGGAGATCGACCGGAGCCGCGACGACGACACGGCCCTGATCGGTGAAGAGAGCGGAGGTTGGTCCGGGTGCGCGACGGATGCCCGGCTCTCCGCGTCCTTTCGAATCTTCCAGGTCCGAAAGCAAAGACCAGCGACCGGTGCGCAGGACGCCAACACTTCTGCTCGCTCTCCGACGACATCCGACCTTGCCAAGGCCCGCGCCCGGCCGGGATGTTCCGACCGTAGCGATCGGCGATGCCGGGTTCGTGGTCCCGGGAGGATGCTGCTCCTCCCCGGTCTCGGCCCTCGGCGAAGCTCCTGCCCAAGCCATGAATCCTGTCCCCAATCCAAGGCTCTTCTCGTTCATCGGCGGCCGCGACGGTGCATGGAAGGTGACCGGGTCGCGCGTCGTCGCCGGCGAGGGGCTGGCCCCCGTCGAGCGCCTCGAGGTCGTGCCCGGCGATATCGCGTCGCCGCCGTCGCCCGACGGATGGGTGCTGCGCGGTGCGACGAGCAACGAGCGCTACGTCACGCGTCCGGAGAAAGAGCAGTTGGCAGCGGCGCAACAAGGGCCGGCCCGGCCGCCCTTCACGCTCGCGGTGCTCATCCCGATCAAGAAGAACGAACGCT
>JANNAJ010000321.1:0-3940 GCA_031384285.1 Verrucomicrobiota bacterium | reverse complement strand
CCGCGATGCGCAGCTCGAGGCCGCGGTGAAGCATCTGCAAGAGCTCATCGCCAAGGACCCGCGCCCTGTGCCGCCCGCGCCGAGATATCCCGACAAGAAGTTTCCGCGGTGAGGCTCTGATCACCGGCCGCTAGCACGTGACCGGAGCCGGCGAGGTCCGTGGCTCCGTCCAGCGGGCTCTCCATCCGATCGCTGGCCGGGGACCACGGTGCTCGACGCGTCGTCCCTCCGTTTCTATCGGAAGGGAAGATCGTCAGGTCGATCAGGGATACGGCGTCCGGCTCGACGATTTTCGGCGCGTCGCGCCATGAGGTCTTCCGCGGGTGGCCTCATCCTGTGACGGGAGCGCGGATAGGCTGAAAACCTTGCTGGCCTCGGGCGCGGATGCGGCCATGCTCCGGCGAACCTCCCGATGAGAACCGAACCTCCAGCGCCACGGGCCACCTCACCCGAGGGCGGACGTCTGCAGTCGCTCGACGCTTTCCGGGGACTGATCATGTTCACGCTCCTCTGCGGGGGCATCTTCCAGTCGTTGAAAGGGTTGTCCGGTTGGAGCGTGCTGGCCCGGCAGAACGAGCATGTCGAATGGGCCGGTTGCACCTACTGGGACCTGATCCAACCGTCCTTCACCTTCATGGTCGGCGTGGCCATGCCCTTTGCGTACGCGCGCCGCGAGGCTCTCGGCGACACGTGGACGCAGCGTCTGGGGCACGCGCTGCTGCGGGCCTTCAACCTGATGCTCATCGGGATCCTGCTCGACCACTTCGGCGCCGAGAAGGTCCAGATCGGGTTCATCCGCGTGCTCCAGCAGATCGCGATCAGCTACTGCCTCGCGTTTTTCTTCGTCGGCCGCGGGCTCCGGGCCCCGGCGGTCGCGGCCGCGGTCCTGTTGGTCGGCTACCAGATGCTTTGGATGCACAACCCTTGGAACGGCGCGGGCGGACCGTGGGCGATGGGCGTCGAGAACATCGGCAGCGCTTTCGACCGCTGGTTCCTCGGCCGGAACTACTCGGGTTTCTACGTCGGGATGAACGCCATACCGGCCACGGCCACGATGCTCTTCGGGGTGATGGCCGGTGTCCTGGTCCAAAGGACCGTCGAAGTTGAAGTCGAAGGCGAGGACGCCGCAGGTCGCGGTGCCGCGAAACGAAAGGTGTGTGCCGTGCTCTTGGTCGCGGGCCTTGCCGGGATCGCCACCGGCCTCGCGTCGAGCCCTTGGTTCCCGTTGATCAAGCGCATCTGGACGCCGAGCTTCGTGCTCTACGCCGGTGGTTGGACGACCCTGATGCTGGTGGCTTTCTACTGGAGCATCGAGGTGATGGGTTGGAGACGGTGGTCGTTTCCCTTGGTCGTCGTGGGCACGAACTCCATCGCCGCCTATGTGCTGGGCAACTCCTTCGGCGGCTGGTTCCGCAGCGCGAGCAACGCTTGGATCGGCTGGCTCAAGGCACCGCTCGGAGAAGCGTGGTGGCCCGTCGCCCAGCGCGGTCTCTTCGCGCTCGCCGCCTGGGGCGTGCTCTACTGGCTCTGGCGGCGGAAGATCTTCTTCAAGGCCTGACCCTTCGGCGTGGGTTCAGTCGATACCGGCACGACGCTTCACCGCATCCACGATCCTGCGGTCGTCGTCGCCATGGTCGCGCACCAAAGCGAGGAAGCC
Organism: Verrucomicrobiota bacterium; assembly: GCA_031384285.1. GTDB lineage: Bacteria > Verrucomicrobiota > Verrucomicrobiia > Limisphaerales > UBA9464 > CAIVQB01. The sequence continues at coordinate 2,283 of JANNAJ010000321.1, read as the reverse complement.
CGGAAGGTCCATGCGCATCCGGCGGAGGAACGGACGATCTCCGGCGCAGCCGTACATCAGATCGGGCGGCATCTCGCCGCGGAGCTTCAGGCGGGCCTTCGCGATAAGGCGCGGGAGCCACGGGATGCCGTCCACCGTGTCGGTCTTCGCGGGGAGATCGGACATCGAGGCGATGCGACCGGTGGGCTTGCCTCCCAGCACGCGGAGAAAGTGGTCGCGCTGGATCTCGGTGACGGCGAGCACCGTCGTCAGGTCCGGTTCGCCGTAGCGCAGGAGATCATCCACGAAATCGAAGAGCTCCTGGGTCGTCCCGCCGATGCCCGCGAGGAATGCTTCGTCGTCGGGCCCGAACATCGCGCGCGGCGACCTCCGCCCGGCCTCCCATGCCGACATGCCGCGCTGGAAGACCTGCCCGAACCGTTCCTGCCAAGTGGGGTCGCTCATGTGTTCCGAGGATAGCGGGTCGGGCTCCCGCCGCCAACCGGTGACGTCTTTTCCGAGGCGCGCGGTTGCTTCGCGTCGGAGCGCTCCTAAGCTCCTCCCGCCGCTGCCGCGGCACCGCATGAAAAAGCGATTGGCCTACGCCGTCTTCGTCCTCGCCCTCGCCGTGTACGTGTCGGTCGGCGCCCAGGTCTACCGGCTCTCCGCCGCCGGCGAGAAGGACGACGCCTACCAGCAGCTCGAGCTCTTCTCCCGCGTTCTCGAGCGCGTCCGCAAAGACTACGTGGACGGCGGCAAGCTCACCTACAAGGACCTCGTCCAAGGTGCTCTCAAAGGGATGCTCGGCACGTTGGACCCGCACAGCGAGTTCATGGAGCCGGTGAAGTTCAACGAGCTCAAGGAGGACACCGAGGGGTCGTTCAGCGGCGTCGGGCTGCAGGTCGGCGTCCGCGACGGCGGCCTCAGCGTCATCGCGCCGATGGAGGACACCCCGGCGTTCGAGGCCGGAATCCTCGCCGGCGACCGCATCGAGAAGATCGACGGCCAGACCACCGAGAAGTTCAACATGGGCGACGCCGTGAAACGGCTCCGCGGCGATGCGGGCTCCAAGGTCACGCTCACCATATCCCGACCGGCGTGGGTCGAACCGAAGGAGTTCACGCTCGCCCGGGCCGACATCCGCGTCTTCTCGGTCAAGGACATCGACAACCACCGCGAGTTCCCGGTCGACGCCAACAAGCTGGGATACGTGCGGCTGACCCAGTTCGGCGAAAAGACCGCCGACGAGCTGGAGGACGCCATGGTGAAGATGGAGGCGAACGGCCTCGCCGGCCTCGTGCTCGACCTGCGCGGCAACCCGGGCGGGTTGCTCGACCAAGCGGTCGCCGTGAGCGAGAAGTTCCTTGAGAAGGGCAAGCCCGTCGTGTCCACCGAAGGCCGCAACCGCGCCGCCGACGTCGCCCGCAAATCGTCGGCCTTCGGCAAGAAGCGGACCCAGCTCCCGCTCGTGGTGCTTGTCAACGGCGGCAGCGCCAGCGCGGCAGAGATCGTCTCCGGTTGCCTCCAGGACCTGAAGCGTGCCGTCATCGTCGGCGAGCAGAGCTTCGGCAAGGGGTCCGTCCAGAGCATCCTGCCGTTGCCGGACGGCTCCGCGCTGCGGCTCACGACCGCGAAATACTACACGCCCAGCCACAAGGTGATCCACGAGAAGGGCATCACGCCCGACATCCTCGTGCCGGTCACCGACGAGGAGGAGGCCGCGATCCAGCTGCGCCGTCTGCCCGGCGGCATGACCAACGTGGACGAGGTCCTCAAGAGCTACGATGCGGACAAGCGCGACAAGCTCCGTGAACTGGTGGCCGACAACCGCGATGCCCAGCTTGAACGCGCGCTCGATCTCCTGAAGGGGATCAACCTCTTCGGCCAGCGCCCGCAGGAGAAGCAGGAGAAGGCGGCGAAGCCGCTGCTGCGTTGAAGGACCTGTCCTCTTCGGCCGCAAGGCCTGCCGTCGTCTTCTGCCACCGCGTGCGGTGCCATCCGGTCGCACGGTCCGCATCACGGCACGTTCCCCGATGATCCTCGCCCTCGAAACCTCCTGCGACGAGACCAGCGTCGCCGTCGTCCGTGACGGGCGCGTGCTGGCGAACGTCGTCGCGTCGCAGATCCAGCTCCACGCTGAATACGGCGGCGTCGTGCCGGAACTCGCCACGCGCGAGCACCTGCGGAACCTGCTGCCCGTCGCCCGCGCGGCGCTCGCGCAGGCCGGGGCCACTTTGTCGGAGGTCTCCGCGGTCGCCGCGACGCGTGGGCCGGGTCTGCCGGCGGCGTTGATGGCCGGGTTCA
>JANNAJ010000262.1:0-3597 GCA_031384285.1 Verrucomicrobiota bacterium | reverse complement strand
CGCGACCAATTCGATGGGCGGCGAGATCGGCCGCGACGAGGCCGGGTGGAGCTCGGACCCGGCCGCCGAGGAGTTCCGCTCCCTGGTGCCCGACCTCGCGCGGATGGAGGAGATCGCCAAGCGCACCGGCGGCGAGGTGATACCGGCCGACAAGCTCGACGCGTTCGTCGCCGGCCTACCGATGCGCCGCGCACCGGTGATGGAGGCCTGGTCGCAACCGCTCTGGCACACACCGTGGGTCTTCGCCCTCGCCTTGTTCTGCTTGGTCGCGGAATGGGGCCTGCGCCGATGGAAAGGCATGCCATGATCGGACCGCTCGACATCGCTCCGATCATGCGCCGCTGCCTCGCCGGCTTGATCTGGCTGCTCGTCGCGCTCGCTGCGTCCCTGCCCGCGCGCTCGGCCACGACATCCACCGACGAAACGCCGACGCTCCTCATCGTCGTCGGCGCGCCGGGCGAGGCCGATTACGCGACGAACTTCGTCCGACAGGCCGCCCGATGGGAGAAGGTCGGCGAGCAGGCCGGCGCGAAGCGGACGACCTTCGGCATCGGCGACGCCGGGACGACCAACGATATCGCGCTGCTCCGCTCCGCGATCGCGGCCGAGCCGACGGACGGCGCGGCGGCGCTCTGGATCGTGCTGATCGGGCACGGCACGTACGACGGCCGCGACGCGAAGTTCAACCTGCGCGGCCCGGACCTCGCGGCGACCGACCTCGCGCTCTGGCTGAAACCCGTCCACCGCCCTGTCGCGGTGATCGACACGTCGTCCGCGAGCGGGCCTTTCCTCAAGCCGTTGTCGGCCCCGGGCCGCGTGGTCGTGACGGCGACGCGGAGCGGCAACGAGCAGAGCTTCGCGCGGTTCGGCGGATCCTTGGCCGACGCCATCGCCGATCCGGCCTCGGACCTGGACCAGGACGGACAGATGTCGCTGCTCGAAGCGTTCCTGAGCGCGTCGACGAAGGTCGCGGAGTTCTACAAGACCGCCGACCGCCTCGCGACGGAGCACTCGCTCATCGACGACAACGGCGACGGCCTGGGCACTCCGGCCGATTGGTTCCGCGGCACGCGCCCCACCAAGAAGGCCAAGGACGGCAAAGCGCTCGACGGCCTACGGGCGCGTCAGCTGCATCTCGTCCGGAGTGCCGACGAACGATCGATGGATGCCGCCGTCCGCTCCCGTTGCGACGAGCTGGAGCTGGCGATCGAGAGGCATCGCGAGGCCCGTCCGAAAAAGTCCGACGACGAATATTTCCGCGGTCTGGAGACGCTGCTGCGGGAGATCGCCCGGCTCCGGGTGGCGCCGGCCTCGGACCCGACGCGGTGAGCGGGTTGTTGTTGGCCAGCACCGCCGGCAGCCCTTCCCAGTGGTCGAACTTCCAGTCCACCTGTGGCGCGGCGCGCAGCGTCACCGACGTGGCGTTCTCGTAGGTGCCGGTGCCCAGCACGAGGCCGCGCCCGGTCACCGCGTTTGTGATGGTCACCGGCACGGCCAGCAACCGCAGCCCCAGCACGAAACCCAAGCATACCAGCAATCCAAGTCGCCTCCAGTTTGTTCTCATCACCTTGGTCGCCGGTCTGTCGTCCGTTGAAGAAGATCCGCAAATGCAAAGACCGGATTGGCGCCCTCAGCGGACTAGAGGATGGTCTTGTGAGTTGACGCCTTCACCCTCACTGCCGACTCCCCGCTTTACCGGCCAGACGTGGGATTGGGAGGTGTACCCGGCAGTCCGTTTTTGGCGACAGGTGGACGCGGAGGCACCGAGGCAACGCGCGCTAGCCGAGAGCACGTAGGGCAGGCTGTCGAGCCTGCCGGTTCTTGGGACTGTCAGTCCCAAGAACATCGTGGATATCCCGAGCGCCGCGCACAGACGGGCATCTCGGCGGACTGGAAAGTCCGCCGAACCGGCAGGCTGGAAAGCCTGCCCTACAGCCGCCGACTTCTGCCGACCTCCGCGTCTTCGTGGTCCACCCGCGCCTGGGTCCGGCGCGCAGAAGGCACCGCACCCACGACCGGTCGGACGGCCATCGCCTGAGTTGCAGGCTTGAATCTCCGCGGCGATAGGAGCCCATTCCCCCGGACCATGAGAACTTCCATCGCCTCCTTGTCGCCGGCCTTGGCCGCCGGTTGCGCCGCGTTCGCGGTCCAGGCCGCCGACCCGGTGCTGCACACCTTCAAGCGCATCCAGTTGAGCGACCAGTTCTGGTGCGAGGGCGCGAGCTTCGCCGACTTCAACCGCGACGGCGTGAACGACATCGTCTCCGGCCCGTGGTGGTACGAGGGACCCGGTTTCACCAAACGCCACGAGATCTACGCACCGAAGTCGACCTTCCAGCTCCAACTCGGGCCGATGACCTCCGTGGCCGTGCCCGGCTTCGACGGCGCGCTCGGCAGCAAGAACACCTACTCGGACAACTTCTTCGCGTTCCCGCGCGACTTCAACGACGACGGCTGGATGGACGTGCTCGTCATCGGGTTCCCCGGCCAGGAGACCGTCTGGTTCGAGAACCCGAGGTCGCCCGACAAACACTGGCCGCGCCACGTCGTCTTCACCCAGACCGACAACGAATCGCCGACCTTCGCCGACATCACCGGCGACGGGAGACCCGAGCTCGTCTGCATCACCAAGGGCGCCTACGGCTACGCGTCGCCCGACGCATCGGACCCCGCGAAACCGTGGAACTGGCACCGCATCTCGCCGGACAAGGGCTACGGCAACTTCACCCACGGCATGGGCATCGGGGACATCAACGGCGACGGCCGTGCCGACCTGATCGAGAAGGACGGCTGGTGGGAACAGCCTGCTTCGCTCGCTGGCGACCCGGTGTGGAAGTTCCATCCGGGCCCCTTCGGTCTCGGCGGTTCGCAGATGCACGTGTACGACTTCGATGGCGACGGGCTCCCCGATGTCGTGAGCGCGCTGACGGCGCATGCGTTCGGTCTCGCGTGGTTCCAGCAGGTGCGGACCGGCGGCGAGATCTCGTTCCGCGAGCACGTGATCATGAACAAGGAGCCGCGCGAGAACCGCTACGGCGTGAAGTTCACCGAGCTGCACGCGCTGGAACTGGTGGACATGGACGGCGACGGCGTGAAGGACATCGTGACCGGCAAGCGCTTCTGGTCGCACGGCCGCACCGGCGATCCCGACCGCAACCAAGCCGCCGTGGCGTACTGGTTCCGCACCGTGCGCAACGCGGACAAGCCGGTGGATTTCGTGCCGCACCTGATCGACGACAACTCCGGCGTGGGCACCCAGCTCGTCGTCGGGGACATCGACAAGGACGGCCTGCCCGACCTCGTCGTCGGCAACAAGAAGGGCACCTTCGTCCATCTCCACGAGAAGAAGACCGTGACGCAGGCCGAGTGGGACAAAGCCCAGCCGAAGCCGTTCGTGGCGCCTTGACCGTCCCGGCGGCGCGATGTGCCGCCTTTGCCGGCAGCCCGATGCATCGGGGACAAGACCGACGTCCGGCGCGGCTCCATGTTCTCTGGACGAACATGGAGCCCCGGTCGGAACCCAAGGACATCGTCGTCATCGGCGGCGGCATCATCGGCCTCAGCATCGCCTACTACACGGCGCTGCGCGGCCACCGC
>JANNAJ010000212.1:0-6262 GCA_031384285.1 Verrucomicrobiota bacterium | reverse complement strand
CCCGCGCAAGATGTTCGCCTCCGCGCGCAAGATCGAGGTGGGCGGCTCGTTGACCATCCTCGCGACCGCGCTCGTGGACACCGGCAGTCGCATGGACGAGCTGATCTTCCAGGAGTTCAAGGGCACCGGCAACATGGAGCTCATCCTGGACCGCAAGCTCTCCGAGCGCCGCCTGTTCCCGGCCATCGACATCCCGAAATCCGGCACGCGCAAAGAGGAGAAGCTCTTCGCCGCGCAGAATGTGGACGCCATCCGCAAGCTCCGCCGGATGATGACCGACCTCCAGCCCGTCGAGGCCATGGAGACGCTCATCGCCGCGCTGAAGAAGCACAAGACCAACGACGAACTGCTGGCCAAGCTGGCCTGATCCGTACTTGGACCTGTTCCGTTCCGACGCCCGCTCCCGAAAGGGGACGGGCGTCCTGCTTCCAGCCGGCCCCGGCCGGACGCCCGGCGCGCGGAGGGCCGCTCAGACGAATTCCCAGCGGCCGAAGGTGGCAGCCTGTCCGACCACGGCAGCGTCGTCGCCTACCAGGTTCCAGACGGTTGCCTGCGCGATGCGGAAACGCCGGCCGGTGCGGGTGACGCGGATCCCCGAGTAATCCGCGATGAAACCGTGGAGGGTCACCTGGTCGAGCAGACGCGCGCGCTCGGCGCGGTCCGGGGCCTCGGCGGTGAAACGGGAAGGGGTCCGCACGAAGTCGTCCCATGGCATCTCCCAGAGCGCCAAGGCCGCTTCGTTGCCGTAATCGAGCACCGGATCCGCTTCAGGCCCGTGCGAGACGACGACGAACGGCGCCTTCGCCAAGCGCGCCGCGTTGTCGCTGTCATCGGACGAAATCGGCAGGAGGTCGTGTCCGGTCCATCGCCGATGGCTTTCGAGCAACCGCCGTGCGTGGCGCCGGAGTGCAGGGGTGTCCCAAGGCGGGACGATCGCCCGAGGACCGTTCCCGGTCGAGGGAACGGAGAGATCGCCCATGGCTCAGTGCGTCTGGCAGCCGTAGCGGGCGAACAGGCCGAGGTAGCCGACCACGCCGGCCAGCAGGATCCAGAGCGATCCCTTGTCGACGGCCACCCACATACCGACACCGAGGATGATGGTCGTGGCCAAGAAGAAGAGGAACGCCAAGAACGGTTTCACGCGCGAGGGATACCGGTTCTGCAGCTCGAAGACAAGCGGCGTGAACCCCGTGCGTGCGATCGGAAGTGGCGGTCAAGCCAGCCGGGGCAAAGTCGCCCTTGCTCTGATGAAAACACGGGGCGAGTTAGAATCTGGAAAACAGGAAAGCAGGAAAAGCGGAGGTTCGCGGGTTCCGTTCCTGTTTTCCTGCTTTCCAGATTCATCTGTTCCAAAGAGCAGATGGCACAAGAGCAGATGGTACTCCGCTGCATCCCAAGTCGGCAATCAGCAGGCGGCGCCTCCTGCCAAGCGCCAAGGTATCTCCTCGCGCCCTGCCAAGTCCGACTTGCCGAAACAGCAGCACAACTCCGCAATAACTGTCCGCCACTTCCGATCACACCCCAACCCCGTTGAACCCCGTGTCGCGGACTCAGCGGGCCGCGTCCAGCATCGCGTCGCGTCTGGCCTTGAACTCGGCCCCGGGTTTCCACGCCGGCCACGTCTTGCCGTCCGCGACGCGTTCGCCGACCTGGTAGAGCAACTGGAGGTCCTCGACCGCGCCGGAGAGGTCCCAGTCCGGTTTCACATCGTCGCTTACCTTGTGGTAATCGCGCTCCGTGTACTCGTCGGACTTGGCTTGGCCGTAGCCCGCAGGCTTGTCGCGGTAGTCCATCCCGCCTTTGCCGTAGAGCGCGGGCACGCCGACCTTGGCGAACTCGAAGTGGTCGCTGCGGTAGAAGGTGCCCTTCTCGGGCATCGCCTCGGGTTTCACGGCGCGTCCCTGCGCGGTCGCGATCCCGAGCACGATGTCGTCGAGCGTCGAGTTGCCGAGGCCCACGACGGAGAAGTCGCGCGTGCGGCCCCAGGTGTTGAGGCCGTCCATGTTGACGTTGGCGAGCGTGCGCTGCAGCGGATAGAGCGGACGCGTGGCGTAGAATTTGGCGCCGAGCAGGCCTTGTTCCTCGGCGGTGACGGCGAGGAAGAGCAACGAGCGCTTCGGCCGCGCGGGCGCCTTCGCGAAGGCCTCGGCGATGCCGAGCAACCCGGCGGTGCCGATGGCGTTGTCGGCGGCGCCGTTGTAGATCTGGTCGCCGGCGAGCTTCTCGTCGCGTCCGAGATGGTCCCAATGCGCCGTGTACACGACCCATTCGTCGCGGAGCTTCGGATCGCTGCCCGTGAGCTTGGCGACGACGTTCTTCGAGCGGACCTGGCGGATCGTGTTGGTGACGGCGAAGTCGGCGGTCATGCCCAGCGGCATCGGGCGGAAGTCGCGCCGCAGCGCGGCCTGCTTGGCGGCCTCGTAGCTGGTGCCGGCGGCGGTGAAGAGCTTCTGCGCGCGCTCGAGGCTGATCCATCCGGCGGCCTGCACCTGCGCTTCGGTGTTTCCGGCGAGGTCGAAGCGTTCGCGTCCCCACGAGTTCACCACCACGAACCACGGGTACGCCGCGGGCTTGGTCTCGTGGACGATGAGCGCGGCGGCGGCACCTTTCGCCGCGGCGATCTCGTACTTGTAGGTCCAGCGGCCGTAGTAGGTCATCGCCTTCCCCTTGAACATCGCGTCGTCGAGCTTCGCCGGGTCCTTCGGGTCCGGGATCGGCGGGTCGTTGATCAGGAACACGACCGTCTTGCCCCGGACGTCCACGTCCTTGAAGTCGTCCCATCCGTATTCCGGCGCGACGACGCCGTAACCGACGAAGACCATCTCGCTGGCGGTCACCGCCATGTGGTCCTGTTGCGACGGCGACCACGACACGAAGTCCTGCGGCGACGTCAGCGTCTCGGCCGCGGAGCCCTTGTGGAAAGTGACCTGCGTCTCGGAGCGCATCCCGACCATCGGCACGTCCTGGAACCACGAGCCGTCCGGATTGCCCGGTTCGAGCCCCATCGACCGGAACTGGCCCGCGAGCCACGCGGTCGTGCGTTCCTCGCCGCGCGTGCCGGGACCGCGCCCCTCGAACTCGTCGGACGCGAGCACCGTCGTCCGCGCGAGCAGGTCGCTCGCTCGGATGGTCGCGGATCCTGCTCCGGGCCCTTGGTCGGCGGCCAGGGCAGGGGCGCAGCCGATCCCGACGGCGATGACCCAGTGGAGGAAGCTTCTGCGGACGGCTCCGTTCATGCGCCGAGCGATAGCCCGGATCGGGCCGCGCGGCAACCTCCGCGGCCATCGGGGAAGGGGCTCACTTCCCGAGCTTCAGGAAGTTCGCGAGGATCCGGCGGCCGTTCTCCGTGAGGATGCTCTCCGGATGGAACTGCACGCCCCAGATCGGCAGCGTCTTGTGTCGCAGGCCCATCACCTCGTCCTCGGCGGTCCATGCCGTCACCACGAGCTCGGGAGGGAGGGTGTCCTTCTTGGCGACGAGCGAATGGTAGCGCGTCGCGTTGAAAGGATCCGGCATGCCTTCGAAGAGGTCCTTGCCGTCGTGGAAGATCGGCGAGGTCTTGCCGTGCATCATCCGGTGGTTGACCACGACGGTCGCGCCGAACGTGTGGGCGATGCATTGGTGCCCGAGGCAGACGCCGAGGATGGGCACGCGGCGCTCGGCGAACGCGCGGATCAGGTCGTTCGAGAGACCGGCCTCCTTGGGAGAGCACGGCCCGGGGGAGATCAGAACCCGCTCAGGAGCGAGCGCCAGCGCGGCCTCGGTGGTGAGCTGGTCGTTGCGGTGGACCTGCATGTCCACGCCCATCTCGCCCAGATATTGGACGAGGTTGAAGGTGAACGAATCGTAGTTGTCGATGACCAGCAACATGCGCGCGGAAGCTAGCGGGAGGCCGCGCCGATGGGAAGCGCGCCGGCGGCCCAGGAGCGTGGTGCGCACATCCGCACACTGCCCCGGACCGGTAGGGACGCGCTGCCGCGCGTCCGTGGAAATGGTGACGGCCCGTGTCGCGGTCGGCCGGCTGGCCGGGACCCCGCTGCGCTGGTCCCGGCTGAAGTATCGGCGGCGCAGCAGGGCCACCCTACCTCGGGGGGCAGTGTCAAGATGCGCCCGAGGCGTGGCGCGCGGCCCCTCCGGGAGCTTCAGCCCGCGCAGAAGCGCTCGAACGCGCCGCCCAGCATCTCGGAGACATCGCGCTGGATCTCGGCGTCGGTCACCGGCCATCCGCTCGCCTCGAGCGCGGAGTACCGCTCGGCGAGGCAGCGCGCGAGGATCTCGCGGGAGTGGCTCCACTTGTAGACGAGCTGGTCGAGCACGCGCGCATCGCTGTGCTGCGGCGTGAAGCTGGTGCCGAGCAGCTCGAGGCGCATCGTCGTGATCTCCTCGATGAGCTGGGGGGTGTTGGTGAACCACCAGCATCCGAACGGGTGGAGCGTGCGGAATTTCCGCGCCAGCACCACGAGCTCGTGCTGGCTCTCGCGGCTCAGGCAGGTGACCAAGAAGCGGTTCCCGGGATGGGCCGCGCAAAGCGCCTGGAGCGCCGACAGGTCGCTGCGGCCCATGCCGTCGCCCGCCATGCGGAGCGAGGGGTTCACGGCGCGTTTCACGCCCATCATCAGCGCGAACGGCTGGCCGTGGTCGCGGCAGTGCGGCAACACGGCGTGCTCGATGAGCCACGCGGTCTCCGTGTCCGCCGGATACGCGAAACCTGGCGGCAGCGAGACCATGCAGTACCGGGCGCCGATCCGACGCGTCCAGTCGGCCAAGAACCGCCGCACCTCGTCGGCGCTGCGCTGGCCGAGCTCGGGCGTGACATCGTAGCCCCACGCGCGCAGCTGCGGGACGGTCTGCTTCCATGCGACGAGCAGCGGATCGATGCGCAATGCAGCGAAGAACCGGGGGTCCCTAGCGACGCCGGCGTCCCAGAACGGCCGTTCCTCGTCGTCGAACGGCGAGTTGGTCATGCCGATGCCGCGGACGTTCGCCAGGGTCATCACCCGTTCGATGTGGTCCGCCGGCTTCTGTCCGGCGAACCACTGCCGCAGCGCCTTGAGGTCGCCCTGCTTCGGCGAAAGGCCGTAGGCGTTCAGGACCGTCAAGACGCCGCGGCACGCCTCGGAGATGGGGGAATGGCGGACGAACAAGGCGTCCCAGATGAGGTCGGCCTGCTCCGTCTTGGCGGCGCTCCAGAAGCGTTCTTCCGGGACGTCGGATCGACGGAACGATTCGCTGACGAGGTAGTGGTAGACCAGCAGGTCGTCGATGCCGCGCAACAACAGCGATCCGAAGCTCGGGTCGTAGAGATGGGTGTGGATGTCGAGGACCGGCGTGGCGGCGACGATGCGGGCGACACGGTCGGTCGATCCTGTCGGAGACGGCATGGACGGACCGTACCAACGGGCCAAGGACGAAGGCGAGCCCACGGACCGCCCGCCCTGGCGTCCCTCTGTGCGTGGACAAATCCGTCTGGAAAAAAAGAAAACGCTTGTCTGCGGGACAGGGCTCCATAAATTCCCGCCTCCTTCGACGCAGTGCGCGGTTAGCTCAGTGGTAGAGCATTACCTTGACACGGTAGGGGTCACAGGTTCGAACCCTGTACCGCGCACCATCTTCTCCCACAAGGGTCCCACGGATTCCGTGGGCTTCATTTCCGGCCCGACGGTCCCTCAGCGCTTCAACGCGCCGAAGACGGACTTAAGCAGATCGGTGGTGCGCGCGACCGGGTTCTGCCGGATGCGTTTCTCCTCGTCGGCGATGGTCTTGAAAAGGCCGTCCAATGCCTTGCCGGTGACATAGCCGTCGACATCCAGCGCTTCCTGCTTGGCGAACGGGCTGGCCAACACGGCTTTGTCGGCCACCAGCTTGTAGGCGGCGGTGACGCCGGTCTTGGCGGTCGCCTGCTGGACGATGGGCCGGAATTTCTCGCGCAACGTGGCATCGGTCGCTTGGCGGAAGAACTGGGTCGCCGCGTCGTCGGGGCCTTGGAGCAGCTTCTGGGCGTCCAGCACGGTCATCTGGCGCAGGGCACCGGCGAAGGTCTCGGCGGCCGCCGGCACGGCCTGCTCGGCGGCGTGGTTCATCGAGGCGACGAAATCATCGGCGAGCTTCCCTTGGCCGATCTTGCGCAACAGCGAGTCGGCGACGGTCAGCTGCTCGGGCATCGGGATGCGGACGACGATGTTGGTGAGGAAGCCGCCGTCGCCGCCCAGCTGCGCCAGTGCGCGCTCCAGGCCTTTGCCGAGCGCTTCCTTGAGGCCGCGGG
>JANNAJ010000210.1:0-17546 GCA_031384285.1 Verrucomicrobiota bacterium | reverse complement strand
GTGTCCTCCTTCACCCGGCTGTGGCTCTTGATGAAGCCGGTGCCCACGGCGCAGAAGAGGCCGGAGCAGAACGCGCCCACCGCCAGCGGCACGCCGATGAGGTAGGCGAGCACGATGCCCGGCAGCACGGCATGCGAGATGGCGTCGCCCATGAGCGACCAGCCCTTGAGCACGAGGAAACACGACAGCACCGCGCAGACGGTCGCCACGAGCACGCCCACCGCGAGCGCGACGAGCATGAAGTCGTATTAGAACGGCGAGAGCCAGCTCATGCCGGCCTCCCGAGGGCGGTGCTCAGCGCGAGCCGGCGTTTGGCGCGGCTGGCGAGCATCCCGTGTTTTGGTCCGAAGACGAGCGCGGTGAGGAACAGCAGCGTCTGGAGCACGACGATGCAGCCGCCGGTCGTGCCATCGAGGAAGTAGCTCGCATAGGCTCCGGTGAACGACGTGACGACACCCATGCCCGCCGCGAGCCAGAGCATCCGGGCGAAGCGGTCGGTGAGCAGGTAGGCCGTCGCGCCGGGCGTCACCAGCATGGCCACCACGAGACACGCGCCGACGGTCTGCAGCGCGGCGACCGCCGTCGCGGCGAGCAACGTGAGCAGCGTGAGATGCAGGAGCCTCACATCCAGCCCGAGGGCGCGGGCCTGGTCGGGGTCGAAGCAGAAGAGCACGAGGTCCTTCCATTTCAGCCCGAGCACCACGAGCGTGACGACGGAGATGAGGACGACCTGGAGCACGTCGGGGTCGGCGATGCCGAGGATGTTGCCGAAGACGATGGTCTTGAGGCTGACGGTGCTCGGGAAGAGCGAGATGAGCAGCAGCCCGGCGGCGAAGAACGTGGTGAACACGATGCCGATGACGGCGTCCTCGCGCAGGCTGGTCTTCGTCTTCACGAAGGCCATGCCGAGCGCCGCGAGCAGGCCCGCGAAGAACGCGCCCAGCGCGAACGGTGCGCCCGCGAGATAGGCCAGCGCCACGCCGGGCACGACCGCGTGCGAGAGCGCGTCGCCCATGAGCGACCAGCCTTTGAGCGTGACGAAGCACGACAGGAAGCCGCACACGCCGCCGATGAGCGCGCTGACCCACATGGCCTTCAGCATGTAGTCGTAATGGAACGGGATGGCGAGGTGCTCCATCACACGTCGTCCTCCTTCTCGGCGCGTTGCTTCACCACGTCCTCGCGGCCCGTGCGCTGGCTGTATTCCACATGGCCGTCCTTGCCGAAGACCAGCGGGCGCTCGTCGTCGGTGAGCACGGTGACGGCGCGGCCGTCGTGCTTCTGGATGGTGGATTCGTCGAAGCGGAAATGCCGCAGCACGCCGCCGAAGGCCTTCGAGAGGTTCTGCTCGGTGAACACCTCGGAAGTAGGTCCGGCGGCGAGCACGGTGCGGTTGATGATGACGGTGTGGTCGCAGAACTCCGGCACCGAGCCGAGGTTGTGCGTCGAGACGAGCATGATGTGGCCGGCGGCGCGGAGTTCGCGCAACAGGTCGATGATGGCTCCCTCGGTCTTCACGTCGACGCCCGTGAACGGCTCGTCGAGCAGGATGACGCGGCCCTGCTGGGCGAGCGCGCGGGCGAGGAACACGCGCTTCTTCTGGCCGCCCGAGAGCTCGCCGATCTGTCGGTCGCGGAAGTCCCACATCTGCACGCGGCGCAGGCTCTCCTCGGCGAGGCGCTTGTCCTCGGCACGGGGGATGCGGAGGAAGCTCATGTAGCCGTAGCGGCCCATGAGCACGACGTCCCAGACGCTCACGGGAAACGACCAGTCCACCTCCTCGGCCTGCGGGACGTAGGCGACCCAGTTGCGGCGCTGGGCGACGGCGATGGTCTCGCCGCCGATGGTGACGCTGCCTTTGGCGGGCTTGAGGAAACCCATGATGGCCTTGAAGAGCGTGGATTTGCCGCTGCCGTTCACGCCCACCAGCGCGCAGATGGAGCCCGCGTGCAGGCGGAAGCTCGCGCCATGGACGGCCACGGTGCCGTTGTTGTAGGTCACGGTCACGTCGGCGACCGTGACGTCGAGCGCGCGCGAGGCGGTAGGTGCTGCGGTCATGAAGTCGCTCCTTCGGCCATGGTCCCGGCATGCTGGTGCCGATGTTGGCCAACGTGCTGCCGGCATCTTGCCGGCAGGGGGTGCGGATGCCTGTCGTGTGGGATTCCCGAGCGTGTGGAGGGCGGGTGGCTTCTGCCAGCAGGATGCTGGCAGCACGCTGCCGAGGGTGCGGGCGTCGTGACCTGCACGCGGATGCTGTCGGCGCACGCCGCGCCGCCGGGTTCTGAAGCAGGGCCGTTCATCTCGGGAAGAAGCCCTGCACGATGGCGGCGGCGTTGTATTCCAAAAGTTTCAGGTACGTCGGCGCGGGGCCGCCGTCCGCCGTCAACGAATCCACGTAGAGCACGCCGCCGTAGCGCGCGCCGGTCTCCTTCGCCACCTGCCGCATGGCTTTGTCGCTGATGGTGCTCTCGCTGAACACCACCGGGATCTGCCGGGCCCGGACGGTGTCCACGACCTTGCGGACCTGCTGAGGGGTGCCTTCCTCGTCGGCGTTCACCGGCCAGAGATAGAGCTCCTTCAGCCCGTAGTCGCGGACGAGGTAGGAGAACGCTCCCTCGCTGCTCACGAGCCAACGACGTTCGGCAGGGATCTCCGCGAGCTTCTTCCGGATGGGTTCGTCGATCGCCTTGATCTTCGCGGTGTAGGCGGCGGCGTTGGCGTCGTAGGCGGCGGTGTTGACCGGGTCGAGCTTCACCAGCGCCCGGCGGATGTTCTCGACGTAGATGACGGCGTTCGCCGGCGACATCCAGCTATGCGGGTTCGGTTTCCCGTTGTAGGGGCCTTCGGAGATGCCCATCGGTGCGATGCCCTCGGTCAGCACCGCGCCCGGCACGGCCTTCACGTTGCCGAAGAACTTCTCGAACCACCGCTCCAGGCCGAGGCCGTTCCAGAGCACGAGGTCGGCGGACTGCGCCTTCACGATGTCGAGCGGCGTCGGCTCGTATTCGTGGATCTCCGCGCCGGGCTTGGTGATGGACTCCACGACGGCGTTGGTGCCGGCGACGTTCTGGGCCATGTCCTGGAGGACGGTGAACGTGGTGAGGATGCGCTTGGTCTTGGAGGTGCTGGCGGGCGGGCGGCAGGCGGGCAGCATGAGCAACAGTGCGGCGAGACCGAGGCAACGGAGAGCGGAAGGCAGTGTCATGGGGAAGCGGAGAAGGTTCAGAAGCGCCAGGCGAGGCCGACGAACGGGTTCAGGTCGTCCGCAGAATCGGTGACACCGATATTGATGCCGGCGTCGAGCTGCAGGTTGTCCGTCAAGCCGTAGGTCAGCCCCAGGTCCACAGTGCCGACCCAGCGCGCGCCGGCCTCGGTGCTGACCTCGCTGAAGAACTCGACGTAGCCGCCGAGCTTGCCGACGATGTCGTGGGCGAATGTGATGGAGTTGATGGACGACGCATGGAAGCCGGTGCCGGTGTCGTCGCGCAGGATGTCCACTTCCGTCATCACACCCATGCCCCAGCCCGCGGGCAGCTCGACCGCGAGCGGAAAGATCACGCCGCCCTCGACCGCGTTGTTGCCGAGACCGTCTTGGTTTGTGGGGAACTTGACGAAAGGCATCATAGCGAGCGCGGTCGTGCCGCCGTCGTTGCCCCAGAAGTTCTTCTTCAGCCGCACCGTCATGTCACCGGACCCGGACTGCCGGACCACAGTGCCGGCCACACGGTCGTCGGTGCGGACGCGGTTGTAGGTCTCGAGCACCAACTGCAGGTCCACGTCGTCGAGGAGGCCGGCCTTTAGGTTCACCGGCGCGACGGTCCATGCCTCGGTGCGCGTGTCACCGCCGCCGGACGTGTCGCGGTCCCGCGCATAGGTCACCAGGTCCATCTCCAGTTGGAAATGTCCGGCGTCCAGCGTGTAGGCGCTCTCGGTCTTGTCGGGGCGGTCGGTGCCGAGCTCGCGCATCGAGCCGGCCGGGGTCGAGTTGAACAGGTGCCGTCCGGACTTGCCGGGTAACGGCGCTTCGGCGGCGCCGGCCAGGACAGAGGCCAGCGAGGCCGCGACGTTCAACAGCTTCATCCTCACGGGACGGAGGCTGGGGAGCGGGAAGTGTTCCGTCAAACAAATTGTTTTTAGCATAATACATTTGTTCCGCGCACCAGGTGCGCCAGGCGCACCCCGCGCTTGGCGGCGGCGCGGGCGGCTGTTACCACCCGCGCGTGCCATCCGCCGCCAAACTCCGCGCCCAGGCCGCGCGCCGCTCCGAATCCACGGAGGACCACTTGGAGCGCATCCACGACTTCGTCGAGGCCAAGGGCTACGCGCGGGTGACCGACGTCGCGGAGGAGTTGGGGCTGACGCGGTCGACCGTGTCGAACATGGTCCGGAGGCTCGCGGCGCGGGGGTTCGTGAACTACGAGCGCTACCGGGGCTTCACGCTCACGGCGGAGGGGCGCGCGGTGGCGCGGCACATCAAGGAGCGGCACCACACGCTGACCGAGTTGCTCGGACAGCTCGGGTTGGAGGCCGACACCATCGCGGCCGAGGTCGAGGACATCGAGCACCACCTGAACCCGGCGACCTTGGCGGCCTTCGCCTCGCTCGTGGATTTCTGGCGCGCGCGGCCGGAGCAGTTGCGCGAATTCCTCAAGTTCCACCGGCGGACGCAGCGACGTTGAACAGCGGCGGCGCCGGAGCCGTCGGTATGCCGTTCCAAGGAGTGCCCAAAAGGTTTTGACCGCCCGGAGGGCGGGCCATAAACAGGGCGCGCGCGTTGGAGTTCTCCTGATGACCGACCACAAATGAATCTGCCCATCGGGCTTCTTTTCGCCGCCGAAGGCGGCATGAAGCTCACCTATGTCTGGGAGAAAGCCACTCCCGAGGCCAAAGTCATCATCTTTGTCCTCGCGGTCTTCTCCATCTTCGCCTGGTCGGTGATGGCATCCAAAGCCGTGCAGATGCGCCGGGCGAAGCGGCTGAACCACTATTTCGATTCCGAGTTCCGCGGCCAGGCCACGGTCTTCGGGATCTTCGACCGCCGCCTGCCCGTCGACGGTTGCCCCCTCTTCGCCGTGTACCAGGACGGCTGCACCGATCTGGACGCCCGGCTGCGCCAATCGGACGGATCCCGCAGGGTCAACGCCTCCGTCAAGACCATGGAGCATGTGAAGCGCTCGCTGGAGGGCGCTGTCTCGCGCGAGGCCCTGAAGCTGGAGTCCGGCCTCGTGCTGCTCGCCGCCGCGGTCAGCGGCGCGCCGTTCCTCGGGCTCCTGGGCACGGTGTGGGGCGTGATGGACGCCTTCGGCGGCGTGGCGATGGCCGCCCAAGCGGGAAACCGCGCCGACCTCGGAGCGATGGCGCCCGGCGTGGCCGCGGCGCTCGTCACCACGGTCGCCGGCCTGCTCGTGGCCATCCCGTCGATGTTCGGATACAACTGGATGGTCCACAACCTCCGCGTGCTCACGGTCGAGCTCGACAACTTCGCGCAGAGCCTCGCCTCCCGCATGGAGACCGAGTTCCTCAAGGACGAGGAGTGAGCGCATGCCTGATCCTGTCCCAGCGTCGGCCCCGCACACCGCGAACCCGGAGCACAGCAAGGGCGTGCTCTGCGTCAAGTGCGAGCATCTCAACCCGGCTGGCCTGGACAAGTGCGAGACGTGCGATGCCCACCTGTTCGTCGTCTGCTCGCGTTGCGGCCACCGCAACGGTCGGGTGCTCTCCCGTTGCGCAGGTTGCCGGGGCAAGCTGCACCGTTCCATCCGCGAGCGGTGGAAGGGCGGTTCGGAGGTCCAGCCGGTGAACCTGCTCTACTTCGGGCTCGGCATCATCGGCATCGCCCTCATGGCGGCCTTTTTTCTGTGGCTCGCCGATATCCGGTTGCCTCGTCTCTGGTGACCCGCCCACGCCATGCGCCGTTTCTCTTCCCGCAACCAGCTCGTCACGTTGAGCGAGATCAACGTCACCCCGTTGCTCGACCTGGCGTTCGTGCTGCTGATCATCTTCATCATCACCACGCCGCTCCTCGAGCAGAGCCTCAGCCTCAAGCTGCCCAACGGCGGCGAGGCCAAACAGACCGCCAACCCCGGCGACGTCGTGACCGTCGAATCCACGGGGACCGGCGAGTTCCGGTTCAAGGGCCGTCGCGTCCCGGGCGAACGCGATCTGGAGCCGTTGCTCGTCGCCGCCTACCGGGCCAACCCGAAGCTCGTCGTCCGCATCCGGGTGGACCGCGCCGGCCCGGCGCAGGCGATCGTGACCATCCTCGACATCTGCCGACGGAACGGGATCACGCGCTTTGATTTCGCCACCGAGCCGGCGAACCGCCGCTGATCCGCCATGGGCCGGGTTCAACAACGCTGTCTGCTCGCCTCCGTGGCCTTCCACGCCGCGCTGCTGGCGCTGCTCGTGTTCGCCCCGGCGTTCACGATCGAGAGCCCGGCGTTGCCCGTCCTCACGCTCATCCCCACCGACCTGAAGCTCACCGACGGCGACAAGATCGGCGGCGGGAACCCGGACGCCCGCCCGCCCTCCGCGGGTCCGAAGGCCGCCGCGCAAGCCGAGCCGCCGAGCCTTCCTGAGCCCAAGCAGGAACCCAAACCGGAGCCGGCCAGATATTTGCCGAAGGCCGAACCGAAACCGCCCGAACCCAAAGCCGAACCCAAAGCCGAGCCGAAGGCACGGAAACCGGCCCAGGTCGCCGAAGAGCCGGTCCACCCGAAGCCGCCGGTGGCCTCCCAGGACACCGATCCGGCCCTCCGGAACAAGCAGCTCAAGAAGCCGCTCAAATTGGCCAGCGACATCAAGCTCGCGGACACGGCGAAGAAGCGTGACCAGCGCGAGAAGGAGGCACTGGAAGCCGAGCGCAAAGCCGCGAAAGCCGCCGCCGCCGCGGAGGCGGCCGAGACGGCGGAACGCGAGGCCGCGGCCGAACGGCGCCGTGTCCGCGCCGCGCAGGTCGCCGCGCTCAACGCCGACCGACAGCGCATGGCGGACTCCATCAGCGGCGCGGCTGCGACGGTGGGCAAGAACCTTGCCGGCAGCGCCAAGGTCGAGATGCCCGGCCTGGGCGGACAAGCCTATGCGCCCTACGGCTCGTACCTCGGCGCCTTCTACAAGGAGCGCTGGCGAAAGCCGTCCTCGATCTCGGCACGCTCGGCCTCCGTGGGCGTGGAGATCGACGTCGCGCGCGACGGGCGGTTGGTCGACATGCGGATGGAGGAGAAGTCCGGCCACCGCGCGCTCGACGATTCGGTCCGCGACGTGATCCAACGCTACAAGCAGCTGCAGCCCCTGCCCGACGGCACCACGGACGCCAAACGCACTTTCCGCATCAAATTCACTCTCGAAGCCGATTCCAAAACATGAAGCTACCGTCCCTCCTCCAGGCGATGGCCATCTGCGCCACCGTCCTGCCCGCGTTCGCCGCGGGATTCGACGCTGAGATCAGCGGCCAGGCCGCGAAGTCCATCCCCATCGCGCTCACCGGCTACACCGGGGAAGCAGCGCAGGTCTTGAAGTTCGACCTCGAGGTCCTCGGATTCGATGTCGTGCCGGCCGCCAAGGCCCAGTTCGAGCTCAAGGCCGGTGCCGGCGCCGAGGTCCAGGGCACGTTGGTCGACACCGGCAACCAGCACCCGCTCTTCGCCAGGTCCTATCCCGGCGGCAGCGTCCGCTCGCAGGCGCACACGCTGTCGGACGATGTGGTCAAGGCCGTCACGGGCAACGCCGGCATCGCGCGGACCAAGATCGCCTACAAATCCGATCTCGGCGGCGCGAAGGAGGTCTACGTGAGCGACTACGACGGCGCGAACGCCTTCCGCGCCACGGAGGACCGCTCGATCACCGCCTCCCCCGCTTGGCTGCCCGGGCGCTTGGCGCTCCTCTACACGAGCTACAAAGGCGGCAAGCCGGACGTCTATTCCCACGACCTCGCCACCGGCGCGCGCTCCCGCGTCTTCGGGTTCAACGGACTCAACACCAGCGCGACCGTCTCGCCGGACGGCACGCGGATCGCGGTGATCCTCAGCAAAGCCGGCAGCCCGGACCTCTGGGTGTCCAATATCGACGGGACCAACCTCCGCCAACTGACCACGACGAAGGAGTCGGAATCCTCGCCTTGCTGGTCGCCGGATTCCAAGACGATCTGCTTCGTGTCCAACCGCGACGGCAAGGCCGCGCTCTACACCATCTCCGCCGGCGGCGGCGAGATGCGCAAGCTCTCGACCGGAGGCATCCTGAACTGCACCGAGCCCGATTGGTCGCCCGACGGGAAATGGATCGCGTTCACGCGGGCGGCGGGCGAGTTCACCTTGTACGTCGTGCCCGCGGGTGGCGGCGATGCGACCGCGATCACCGCGGGCGAGGACCCTTCCTGGGCCCGGAATTCGCGCACGATCGTGTTCACGCGTGGTCGTGACCGCGCTCGCCGGCTGTCGCTGCTTGACGTGCCCACGCGCCGAGTAAAAGATGTCAACCGAATTTCGGGAAGTTGCTCCCAGCCCAGTTGGGCCAGATAACCGCCCCCGAACGCAGGAATCCCTATGAATTGTCTGACCAAGCTCGGTCTCATCGCGCTGCTCGCCGTCGTGGCGATCGGTTCTGGTTGCGCCAAGAAGCCCAAGAACATCACGCCGATCCCCAACGGCTACAACGGTTCCGCTGCGCCCGGCAGCGACGTTTCCCAAGGCGGTGCGCTCCGCGGCGGTCCTGGCGCCGGCCCCGGCAACAGCGGGCGGTTCACCCAGCCCACCGATCCCGCTCCGCGCGACCTGGGCATCGACCCGAGCAAAGCTGTCGGATCCAACGAGCTGCCCAGCGGCAACCTGCGTGACGGCAAGATCGAGGACCGCGAGACCTTCAAGGGCAACACGGTCTATTTCGAGTACGACAAATCGGCCATCAAGAGCTCCGAGCTGGCCAAGATCGCCGCGGTCGCCGAGCACCTCAAATCCCATGCCGACGCTTCGTTGGCCGTCGAGGGCCATTGCGATGAGCGCGGCACCGAGGAGTACAACCGGTCGCTCAGCGAGCGCCGCGCTCTCTCCATCCGCGAGCGCTTGGTGAACTTGGGCGTGTCCGCCAGCCGGGTCACCACCGAGGCTTTCGGCGAGGACAAGCCGGCCGACCTCGGCCACGACGAGTCCGCTTGGTCCAAGAACCGCCGCGGTGAGTTCATCCTCTTGGTCCCGCCCAGCCTCAAGTAGGCCCGGGGTCCACGATTCTCGGAGCCCCGCCGGGTCGGCGGGGCTTTTTCGTCCCCGGGACCGGCGCGCCGAGGATCGGGCTGAATGTTTTGCCGCTTTACCGGTCGGAACCCTCGCCCTAGGTTGGCCCGTCCGCTGAATCTGCCATGAATCTCCCGTTGCTCGCCATGCTCGGTCCGACCGAGATCCTGATCATCGCCGTCGTCGTGGTCGTTCTGTTCGGGGCGCGCAAGATCCCCGAGCTCATGAAGGGCGTCGGCACCGGCATCAAGGAGTTCAAGAAAGCGTCCAAAGACGACCACGAGTGACCGCCATCGCATCCCTACCCGCCATGCAAACCCCTCTCCTCGCTTTTCTCGGACCGACCGAGATCCTCGTCATCTCGGTCGTTGTCCTGATCCTGTTCGGTGCCAAGAAGGTCCCTGAACTGATGAAGGGTGTCGGCACCGGCATCAAGGAGTTCAAGAAAGCCTCCCGCGACGTGCAGGACGAGTTGCAGCGCGCCGTGGACGAGCCGTCGACGCCCGCTCCGGTCCCTACGCCGAAGAAGCCGACCGAGACCGTCTCGCAGTCGGGCGATGCCCACGTCTGACCGGTCGGATCTGCTGGCATGGCTGAAGACCTGGAGGTGATGCCGCCTGATTCCGCCGACGCGGAAGAGGGCGGGGGACCGGTCAAGAGCTTCCTCGATCATCTCGAGGACCTCCGCTGGACGTTCATCAAGTGCGCCGCGGCGATCCTCATCGGCGTGATCGTCTGCCTGAGCGCGTGCGACCGGATCACGCATGTCCTGCTCTGGCCGTTGAAGAAGGCGCAGCAGATGCGCACCTCGGCCGAGCCGCAGGTGGCGTTGACCTTGGGGACCAATCTTTTGGCGAAGTTCGCCGCGAAAGAGTTCCCGGTCGAAGGCATCGCGACCAACAAGGACACGTTCTACCGCGTCGCGCCGCTCACGGTCGGCACCAACACGTTCTTGGCGATCGTCCCCGACCCGGCTCCGCCTCTTTCGGCCACCTACGCGATGCAGATGGATATCGCGATCCTCGGGCCGGGTGAGGCGTTCACCGTCGCGGTCCAGGTCGCCATCTACGGCGGGCTCACGGTCAGCGCGCCGTTCTTCATCTTCTTCCTCGGGCAGTTCATCCTTCCGGCACTGCACGTCCACGAGAAGCGGTTCCTTTACCAGGTGTCCGGGTTCGCCTCGTTCCTGTTCTTGGCCGGCGTGGCTTTCTGTTATTTCGTGATGATGATCATCACGCTCAGCACGACCGTGCTGTTCGCGAACTGGCTCGGGTTCCGTTCCGACACGTGGAGGGCGTCCGAGTACATCAGTTTCATGTGCTGGTTCCTGCTCGGAATGGGCTTCAGCTTCGAGCTGCCGTTGGTGTTGCTCACCTTGGTGAAGATCGGCCTGCTCGACGCGGCGAAGCTCTCCAAGTTCCGCATGTACTGGGTCGTCGCCGGCTTGGCCATCGCCGGGTTCGTCACGCCGGACGGCAACCCTTTCACGATGGTGCTGATGTTCCTTCCGCTCCACGTGCTCTACGAGATCAGCGTGTTCATCGCCTGGTGGTGGGAGCGCAAGGAGCGCAAGGCCGCGGCGATCGGGTGACGTCCGAGGACCGGAGGGCACTCCATCCGCGGGAGATCTTCCGGGGAGAGCCGATCCGGGAGGCCCGGATCAGCGGCGGCGATGAGGGGCGACGACGATGACCGGCATACTGGACGGAACTGACCGGCGCGCGATGGGGATAACCGGGATGGATTCTCCGCCGTCGCCGAGGGGCGACCCGGTGTCCCGCAGGTCGGATCCCTGGCTGTCTTCGTCGCTACTGGGCGCGGCGGCATCGGAACCCGCGCACTGAGCCGGAACGATGCAATAGATATCTGGGTGGAACACGCCACCGGCCTGTTGTGGCGGGCGACTCGCCCGCCGCTCTGGGTGCGCCGGGAATGCACCCTTTGGTGTCCGCGTTGCCGGTGCCGAAACTCGGCGGCAAGTTGCCGCCGAGAACGGCCAAGTTGGCCGTGCCACCCGGATCCCTATGCATGGTTCCGGCTGGGGGGCGGATGGATCGTCGGCCCGGAACTTCTTCCGGCTTCGCGGTCGAAGGCGACGCCAAGGCGGTCCGGCCCGAATCTTCGGCCGCGGTGCTCGTCCACACCGGGAAGCTGCTGTGCGTCGACCTCGCGGAGGTCGGTCCGCGTCACGGTTGCTTGTAGCCGAGAAGCTGGCGTTGCTTGATCATCTCGGCGACCTGGGACGGGACGGAATCTTCCCAGCCCGGCAGGCCGGTCTGGATCTTCCAGAGCACGTCGCGGCTGAGGATGTCCAGATTGGCCTCGTTGATGTCGCGCATCCCCTGGATGTAGAGGTTCTGGGAAAGGTAGCTGTAAAGATGCTGCAGGTGCGGCGCCACCCGGAGGTTCCCCGCGGTGATGATCGCGCCCGACGTGGGGTCCTTGTAGGGGTAGGTATAGAGCTTGAGCGAATTGCGGAAGAGACGTCCGAACGACTCGAGGATCCCGCCGTCGAGTTCCGCGTAGTATTTCTCGTCGAAGAGCTCTTTGAGCGTGGGCACGCCCATCACCACGCCGACCGGGAGCTTGGTGTAGCGGGCCATGTATCCGGCGAGACGGAAGAACTCGCCGTAGTTGGTGATCAGCACCGGATGTCCCAACGTGCCGAGCAGGTCGGCGCGGTCGAGGAAGTCGCGATGGTTGATCTTGCCCTCGACGTTCAGGTTCTTGAGGGTCATCTCCATCACGACCAGCACGTCTTGGCCCGCGACATCGGGTTCTTGGACGAACTGCGCGCGGGCGTAGCGCACCATGTCCAAGGTGACCTTGGTCGGGGGCCGGAAGCTTCCGCGTTCGATGAGGACCGGCCGCTTGTAGAGCTGTTCGGCCGGTTGGACGATCTCTCCGTCCGGCGTGAACATCGCGGCGTTCGTCAGGCCGCGCTCGACGAGCTGCAGGCTGATGAGGCGGTTGTCGACCTTCTCGAACGCCGGCCCCTCGAACTGGATCACATCGACCTCGATGCGGGCGATGGAGAGGTTGTCGATGAGCCCCAGGAGCACCTCCTCGGTGTCGCCGCCCGTGTAGAGCGCGGCGTGGACGAGGTTGACCCCGAGGATGCCGAGCGCCTCCTGCTGCTGGAGGTTCTCCCGGTCCCACATGCGGACGTGCATGAGGATGTCGTTGGAGGGGCCGCCGGGTTCGGTCTGGAAGCGGATGCCCATCCAGCCGTGCGTCTCTTCGCGACGGCTGTAGCTCTTGGCCGTCACCGTGTCCGCGAAGACGAAGAACTTGGTGGTCGCCCCGCGTTGGACGGCCAACCGTTCGACGATCAGCATGTACTCCCGCTCCAGCATCGCGAGCAGGCGGGCCTTGCTCACGTACCGTTCATTGTGGCCGTAGATCGCGTCGCTCACGACCATGTCGTAGGCGGAGATGCTTTTGGCGATCGTCCCGCTCGCGCCGCCGACCCGGAAGAACCACCGGGCGACCTCTTGTCCGGCTCCGATCTCGGCGAAGACGCCATATTTCCCCGGATCGAGGTTGATCTGAAGGGCCTTTTGGTGGGTGTCCAAGCGGTCGCTCATGGCGGACGCAGTCGACCACAGACAGGACGTGGCAACCAGCTTGAACACGTGACGTTCCCGAAGCGGCCGCTGGACCGGAGCGGCCCCCCTAAAAAAAACAACCCGCGACCTCGGTCGGTGAAGACCATGGTCGCGGGAGACAAAAACCCGGGCGGCAGTCAGAGGATGACCGTCCGCCCGGGGGAATAATCAGAATCAGTTCTGTAGGACTTAGTGGGATATCCGTGCATGATGAACAACGCCGTGCACGAAACTTGGTGGGCAGAGAAAGAACAAAACCAACGTCTGCCCGAAAACTTTAGTCCCTTCGTTTCCGAAGTGGGCGGAAACTAGTGTGGCGGGCTCAGCTGTCAATACCTGCCATCAACTCATTTTCGCTGTCGTCGCTGCAAAGAACCTCTTCCGTATAGCATCTACGACGCCGATCCGGGGAGATTGTTCAAAGCCGGACCCAGATTTTTTGCGGATGGCTCTACTGGGTCGCGAAACGCGTTGCGCCCCATCGCCGAGGCCCTTACGCAAAGGGCGTGAACGATCCTGTCCGTCCGTCCTCCCGGTCCGCACGTCCCTTCAGGACGGACCGTCCGATGCGCCATCATGCGCAGCCCTTGCGTCCGCCCACGCCTCCCAAGCTCCCGCCCGAGGGAAGCGAGAACTGGCCCAAGCCATGGGCCCAGATGAGGACGTTCAGCTATCAACCTTCGGTCTACCCGGCGATGCTGGGGGATGTCTCGGCGGACGCGCGACCGGGCGATCTGGTCCACGTGTTCGACAAGAACGGCCGGCCGTTCGGCGCGGGCCTCATCAACATCGGTGCCCGGGTCCCTCTGCGGGTCATCCACCACGGCGACCAACCGGTCGATGAATCCATCTTCACCGTCCTGCTCCACCGCGCGATCGACCTGCGGCTCGGGGCTCTCGACCTCCCGTCCAAGACCGATGCCTTCCGGGTCATCAACTCGGATGCGGACGGCTTGAGCGGCCTCATCGTGGACCGGTTCGGCGACGTCCTCAGCGTGCAGGTCCACTGTCTCGGCATGTGGCGGCGTCTGCCGGAGCTCCTGGCCCCGCTCCACGCGCGCTTGGGCACGGTCCGCACGGTGATCGAGGTGGACCCGGGTGTGGCCGGAAACGAGCGCATCCACGTCCAGGAACACCGGTCGGATCCGGTGCGGTCGGTCAAGATCCGCGAGCACGGCATCCGGTACGAGGTCGATTTCGAGGCAGGCCACAAGACCGGGTTCTTCTGCGACCAGCGGGAGAACCGCCGGCGCCTGGCCAAATGGACCAAGGACAAGCGCGTGCTCGACCTGTGCTGCTACACCGGCGGGTTCGCGCTCGCGGCCAAGGTGCTCGGCGGCGCGGCCGAGGTGACCGCCGTGGACCTCGACGAGAAGGCGATCGCTTCCGCGAAGCACAACGCGAACCTGAACCAGGCGCGCGTGGAATGGGTCCACTGCGACGCGTATCCTTACGCCCGCCAGATGCGGAAGGACGGGAAGAAGTTCGACGTGGTCGTCCTCGATCCGCCCAAACTCATCATGGGCCGCGATGAGCTGGAGCAGCAGGAAGGCATGGAGAAATACGAGGACCTCAACAGTCTCGGCATCGTCATCACCGAACCGGGCGGGCTCTTGGTGACCTGTTCCTGTTCCGGGCAGCTGAGCGCCGAAGATTTCGAGCGGATGGCGATCCGGTCGGCTCACCGTGTCGGGCGCAAGCTGCAGTTCCTCGACCGCACCGGCGCGGGCGAGGACCACCCGGTGATGTCGAACTGCCCGGAGAGCCGCTACCTCAAGGTGCTTTGGGCACGGGTATTCTGATGACCGTTCTGGCCGAAGCCGGACTCCATCCGCCGATGCACGCCGTTCCGTCCCGCCACAAAGCCGCCCGCGGTTTTGTCCTGCTCCCGCTGGTGATGGTTGCGATGGGTCTTTTCCCGCTGATGCCGGCGGTCGGTGGACCCGTGGCGACCGCCACCATCGCCGGCTCGGGCGCACGCGGATCCGGGGGCGACGGCGGAGCTGCCACGTCGGCGAAGCTGGACAACCCGTTCGGGGTCGTCCGCGGTCCGGACGGGGCGATCTGGTTCTGCGAGTACGACGGGCAGGTCGTCCGGCGCATCGCCGCGGACGGCACGCTCTCGACGGTCGCTGGCACGGGCAGGGCGGGCTATGCCGGAGATGGCGGGCCCGCCAATGAAGCGATGTTCGACCAACCTCACGAGGTCCGCTTTGATCGCGAGGGGAACCTTTTCGTCGCGGACATGAAGAACCACGCCGTCCGGCGCGTGGACGCCAAGACAAAGGTCATCACCACGTTCGCCGGCACCGGGAAGCCGGGCTATTCCGGGGACGGGGGCCCGGCCGCCAGCGCTGCGTTGCGACAGCCGCACAGCATCCAGTTCAGCCCGGACGGCGACCTGTTCATCGCCGACATCGGCAACCACGCGATCCGTCGCGTCGACCGCCGGACCGGACGCATCTCGACATTTGCCGGTACCGGCAGACCCGGACCGACACCCGACGGCGCAGCGATCGCGGGCACTCCGTTGAACGGCCCGCGGTCGATCGATTTCGACCTTGCTGGAGATCTCTGGCTCGCCACGCGCGAGGGGAACCAGGTGTTCCGTTTCGACAGGGCGAAGGGCATCATCCGGCACGTCGCCGGGACCGGCGCGAAAGGCTTCACCGGGAACGGCGGGCCCGCCAAGGACGCAACCTTCGCCGGACCGAAAGGGATCAGCGTCGGTCCGGGCGGTGACGTCTATCTGGCGGACACCGAGAACCACGCCCTCCGGAAGATCGACGCCGCTCGAGGGACGGTCGAGCTCGTCGTCGGCGCCGGCGCGAAGGGCGACGGTCCGGATGGCGACCCGCTCGGTTGCCGGCTCGCCCGACCGCACGGCGTCTTCGTCGACAAGGACGGCACGCTCTTCATCGGCGACAGCGAGAACCATCGGGTCCGCTCCGTCCGTCCGAGGTGACGACGTTCAGAGGTCGCCCGGCACCAGCGACCACATGTCGGCGTCGCGCGGTTCACCGCGGTTGCGGATGCGGGCGCGGAGCAGCCCTTCCCGGACGGCGCCGGTCTTCTCCGCGACCCGGATGCTCGGTCCGTTGGCGGGCTCGACGACGATTTCCAAACGTTGGAGACCCAACGCTCCGAACCCGAAACGTGCCACCAACCGTACCACGGCCACGGCGATCCCTCGGCCGCGTTCGCTCGAGCGCACCCAGTAGGCGACGTTGGCGATATCGTGCTTGCGGTTGATCTGGCCCGATCCGCAACCGCCGAGCATCCGTCCGGTGGCCGCGTCGACCACCGCGAACATGTGGGCTTCTCCCCTGGACCGTTCATCCAAGCGTTCCTGGATGAACCGCTGCGCGCCGGCGAGGTCGGTGACCGAATCCGACCACGGCATCCATCGCCCGATTACTTCGGACGATTCCCGTGCGACCTCGAGCAACGCCGGGGCGTCAGCCGGCGAGAACGGCCGGAGGGTTATCCGGCCGTCGGTGAGGGTCGTCTGCATCGGATCAGGCACGTCCTCGCCGGGGGCTCACTTCGCCAGCTTCTCGGCGAGGAACTTCTCCAGCTTCACCGAATCGGCGGCGAAGAGGCGGATGCCCTCGCTGAGTTTCTCGGTGGCCATCTGGTCCTCGTTGTGCTGCCAGCGGAAGGACCGCTCGTCCAGCGACACCTTCTCCAGCGAGGACGCCGCTGCCAGCGCCGGGGTCAACTTCGGCGTGACGGTCCCTTCGGTGGACTGGAGCTCCTCTAAGAGGGCCGGCGCGATGGTCAACAGATCGCAGCCGGCGAGCTCGAGGATCTCCTCCTTGTTGCGGAAGCTGGCGCCCATGACCTCGGTCGTGTGGCCGAACTTCTTGTAGTAGCTGTAGATCCTGGCGACCGAGACCACCCCGGGATCCTCGGCCGGAAGGTACGAGGTCTTGCCGGTGGACTTCTTGTGCCAGTCGAGGATGCGTCCGACAAACGGCGAGATGAGCTGCACGCCGGCCTCGGCGCAGGCCACGGCCTGGGCGAACGAGAACAGGAGCGTGAGATTGCAACGGATGCCTTCCTTCTTCAGCTCGGCGGCGGTCTGGATGCCTTCCCAGGTCGAGGCGAGCTTGATGAGCACGCGCTCCTTGGGGATGCCGGCCGCGGCGTACATGGCGATCAGTTGCCGCGCCTTGGCCAGGCTGGCGGCGGTGTCGAACGACAGGCGGGCGTCGACCTCGGTCGAGACGCGGTTCGGCACGATCTTGAGGATCTCGAGGCCGAACGCGACGGCGAGCTTGTCCATCGCGAGGCCGAGAGCGGCGGATGCATCCGGCGCCTCGGCTTTGGCGTCGGCGACGGCCTTGTCCACGACCGAGGCGTACTCCGGCATGGTCCCGGCCTTGAGCAGGAGGCTGGGATTGGTGGTGGCGTCGCGCGGTTGGTATTTTCGGATGGAGGCGAAATCACCGGTGTCGGCGACGACGATGCTGGATTGCTTGAGCTGGGAGAGGAGATCGGCCATGGCGCGTTCGGTTGGGGTTTGGTTTGGGGATGTTGTGCTCTGACAGTGGGGTCGATCCAGCATCGGTTCAACCGCCGATTCTGTCACGTCGGGCCGGCCGGCCGGCCCGACGTTCTCATCCGTAAACCGTTTGACTCGCCCCGGCGCCGTCTTTAGCGTCCAAAAAAATAACTCCTATGTCAGAGCCCACATCCCCGACCCCACCGT
>JANNAJ010000578.1:0-5023 GCA_031384285.1 Verrucomicrobiota bacterium | reverse complement strand
CTGGGTGGAACAGGCCACCGGCCTGTTGTGGCGGGCGACTCGCCCGCCGCTCCGGGTGCGCCGGGAATGCACCCGTTGGTGTGCGCGCTGCCGGTGCCGAAACTCGGCGGCAAGTTGCCGCCGAGAACGGCCGAGTTGGCCGTGCCACCCGGATCCGTCTGCTTGGTTCCGGCTGAGATCAGCGACTTGCGACCTGCGACTTGAGACCCGCCCGCGGCTTTCCGTGCTTGGTCGGACGCGGGGTGCGGACGTAGGTTGCCCACATCACCATGAATCTTCGCCATCAGGACGGTCCGCCCCGCTGGTGGTTGCTGGCAGGTGCCGTGCTTTGCCTCGTGCTGCCGGTCCGGGCCACGCCGGCCAACCGCGCCGCGCTGGAGAAGCACTACGACCGGTTCCTGGCCAAGCCGCTGGCCCGCTGCACGACCTGCCATCTGCCGAGCGACAAGAAGTTCCCGGAGACCCTCGACGAGTTTCCTCACAACCCGTTCGGCGTGCGTCTCCGCAAGCTCGGTGACGACCTCGCCGCCGCGGGCAAACCGAAGGACCTCGCGGCCCGGCTCGCCGTCGTCGCAAAAGAGGACGCGGACGCCGACGGCATCGACAATGAGACGGAACTGCTGCTCGGCCACGATCCCGGCAACCCGAAGGACCTGCCGTCCGCGACCGAGCTCGCCATGGTGCCGTCGCGTTCGGCGGACTTCGCCAAGTTCATCGCAAGCTATCGGTGGCAACCGTTCGATCCGGTCACGCGTCCGCCGGTCCCCGCGATCGCAGCCGGAACCTCGCGCGCCGTCGCGGAGAACCCCATCGACGCCTTCCTCGCCGTCGCGCGCGGTTCTCGAGGGCTCACACCGCGTCCGGAGGCGTCGAAGGAAGTCCTCTTGCGCCGCGTGTACCTCGACCTGGTGGGCTTGAGCCCGACCCCGGCCGAGCAGAAGGCGTTCCTCGACGACACATCGCCCGGCGCGTACGAGCGGCTCGTGGACCGCTTGCTCGCCGACCCGCGCCATGGCGAGCGCTGGGCGCGGCACTGGATGGACGTGTGGCGCTACAGCGATTGGGCCGGCTGGGCCGACGGCAACCAGGTGCGCGACTCGAAGCCCCACATCTGGCGTTGGCGCGACTGGATCGTCGGCGCGCTCAACGCGGACAAACCGTACGACCGCATGGTCACCGAGATGCTCGCGGCGGACGAGGTCGCGCCCGAGGATCCCGACGCTCTGCGCGCCACCGGCTTCCTCGTCCGCAACCACAAGATGCTCTCCCGCGAGCAATGGCTGGAGGACACCGTGAAGCACACCTCGCAGGCCTTCCTCGGGCTCACCATGGGTTGCGCGAAATGCCACGACCACATGTACGACCCCGTCTCCCAGCGGGAGTACTACGCGCTGCGGGCCGTCTTCGAGCCGCACAACGTCCGCACCGACCGCTTGCCCGGCGAGTTGGACACGGCGAAAGACGGCCTGGTCCGCGCCTACGACACCACCAACGCGCCGACGTACATCCTCGTCCGCGGCGACGAGCGGCATCCGCTCACCAACGAGGTGATACAGCCCGGTGTCCCCTCTGCGCTCGGAGGTCGGCTCGATATCCACGAGGTGAAGCTGCCTTGGCTCGCCGCGAACCCCGACCGACGCGAGTCCGTCATCCGCGACACCATCGCTGCCAGCGAGAAGGCCGTCATCGAGGCGAAAGCCGCTCTCGCCAAGGCGCAGAGCGAGACCAACGCCATCCCCGCCAAGCTCCGCGAGGCCGATCTCGTGCTCGATGTCGCCGAGAAGAAGCTCGCCGCACTGCTCGCGGTGCTAAAGGCGGAGGGGAGCGCGGTCACAAGTAGCCGCCGACGTGAGGAGGCGGAGGCCGCGTCTTCTACGGGGATCCGCCTCGTCCCCTCGGCGGCGACCAACGCCGTCCTGCTCCAGCGCAACGCCGCGGTCGCCGAGGCGAAGCTCAAGCAGCACCAGTCCCACAGAGCGCTCGCCGCCGCCGCGCCCGACAAGGCCGACGAGCCGAAAAAGAAGCTCACCGAAGCCGAGCAACAGCTCGCCGCCGCGATCGAAGCGCTGGCCAAGCCGCTCGACGCCGCGTTCATGGCGCGTCCCGTGGAGACCTATCCCGCGACCAGCACGGGACGCCGATCAGCGTTCGCCGGGTGGCTCACGTCGCCGCGCAACCCGCTCACCGCTCGGGTCGCGGTGAACCACGTCTGGCTCCGCCATTTCGGACGCGGGCTCGTGCCGTCGCCCGCCGATTTTGGCCGCAGCGGTCGTCCGGCGACCCATCCGGAGCTGCTCGATTGGCTCGCCGCCGAGTTCATGCAACCGGAGATGGTGGATAGTCGGAGTGAGTTGATAGTGGATAGGACCGGAAGCGCGTCCCCTACCATCGACCATCCACCCGGAGTCCTATCCACTCCTTGGTCCTTCCGGCATCTCCACCGGCTCGTGGTCACCAGCGCCGCCTACCGGATGGCTTCGACCCCGGATCCGGCGGACCTCGCGGCCGACCCGGACAACTTCCAGCTGTGGCGGATGGATTCGCGACGGCTCGAAGCGGAGGCCGTCCGCGACAACCTGCTGCACGTCGCGGGCACGCTCGATCCGGAGCGCGGTGGACCCGACATCGACCAGAAGCTCGCGCTCACCTCGCCGCGCCGATCGATCTATCTCCGGCACGCGGCCGAGAAGCAGGCGGAGTTCCTGCAGATCTTCGACGGCCCGAGCGTGACCGAATGCTATGAGCGGCATCCGAGCGTCATGCCGCAGCAGGCGCTCGCGCTGGGCAACAGCCCGCTGGTGCTCCAGCAATCGCGCGTCCTCGCCGCCAAGCTGGCCAAGGAATCGGGCGGTGACGAAGCGCGCCTCATCGGTCTCGCCTTCCAGCGGATCTTGGCGCGCCATCCGACCGAGGCGGAACGCCAACAGTGCGCCGATGTGTTCGCCGCGCATCCCGTGAGCGCGGACGTCGCCGACAAGACCTTCGCCCGCGCCGCCGAGAACCTCGTGCTCGTGCTCTTCAACCACAACGACTTCGTCACCGTGCGATGACACCGAAACGCTCACCGGATCGCCCCGGCATCACCCGACGCTCGTTCTTCGCGGACGCCGGGATGGGTCCGGCTGCTTGCGCCGAGGGGGCGAATGTTGACATCAGTGCATCAACGCATCAGCGTATCACTCGATGAGGACGACGATCACCTTGGAGGACGACGTGTTCGAGGCGGCCCAGGCCATGGCCCAGGCGTCCGGCAAGCGGCTGGGTGAGGTCGTCTCGCAATTGGCGCGGCGCGGACTGCGCACGACCACCGAGACGGGCAGCCGCTCCGGATTGCCGGTGTTCAAGGTCGCGACCGATGCCGCGGTGATCCCCGGCAACCGCGCCCGCGACCTCTTGGCGGATGACGCGACATGAAGGCGGCCCTGCTCGACGTCAACGTGCTGCTGGCGCTCGCCTGGCCCAACCACCAGCACCATGCCGCCGCCCATGGATGGTTCGCGCGGGAATCGAGGCACGGCTGGGCCACCTGCGCCTTCACGCAACTGGGGTTCATCCGCCTTTCTTCGAACCCGGCCTACACGTCCGGTGCTGTACCGCCGGCGGAGGCGGCCACGTTGCTGGAGCAGTTGGCGGCCCATCCCAAGCACGCCTTCTGGATATCACCGGCGGCCGCTTCGCCGAAGATCTATGCCCGCGCTCTGGGCCACCAGCAGGTCAACGACGCGTGGTTGGTGGAGACGGCCCGCCAAGCCGGCGGCCGTCTGGTGACCCTCGACAGCCGGCTCCACATCCACGACTTCCAGAAGGGCTCGGTCCACGTCATCGTCACCTGAAACACATGGATCCTCGACGCCATCCCGATTGCCCCGGCATCACCCGCCGCTCGTTCCTCGCCGACACGGGCATGGGTTTCACCGGCCTCGCGCTCGGAGCGATGCTGTTCCGCGACGGCGCGCGGGCGGAGACGTCGGCTTGGCAGCCGCCCACGGGCGCGCCGCATTTCCCGCCGCGGGCGAAGTCGGTCATCTGGATCTTCCTCTGCGGCGGCGTGAGCCACGTCGAGAGCTTCGACGTGAAGCCGGAGCTCACCAAGTACGCCGGCAAGTCGATCTCCGAGACGCCTTATGCCGGCGTGCTCTCGACCGAGGGCAAGGACGTCATCGGCGCGAACCCGGCCCACGGCAACCGCAAGGTCATCATGCCGCTGCAGACCGGCTACAAGACCTACGGTGAATCCGGCCTCGTGGTCGGCGATTGGTTCAAGAACATCGGCGGATGCGCGGACGACCTGGCGGTGGTGCGTTCGCTCTGGACCATCCACAACGACCACGGCGCCCAGCTCACCTGGCAGACCGGACGCCACCCGCGCGAGCTGGAGCATCCGACCCTCGGCGCATGGATGGCCTACGGGCTCGGCACGCTCAACGAGAACCTCCCGGAGTACGTCGTGCTCGGCGTGCCCACGGGGGACTGCTGCGGCGGCGCGTTCACCTACGGCGCGGCGTATCTCGGACCGGAGAACGGCGGCGTGCGCCTGGGCACCGACCCGAAGAACCCCCTGCCCTTCATCCGTCCGCCGGACGGCGCGCTCACCACCGAGGAGCAGACCGCGAACCTCAGCCTGCTCGGCAAGCTGAACCGCCTCGCCGGCATCGATTATCCCGACGACCAGAACCTCCGCGCGCGCATCAAATCCTACGAGCTCGCCTTCCAGATGCAGACCAGCATCCCGGAGACGATGCAGCTCGACCGCGAACCGGAGCACATCCGCCGCATGTACGACCTCGACCAGGACGCCACGAAGGCCTTCGGCGAGCAGTGCCTGGTCGCGCGGCGGTTGGTGGAGCGCGGCGTGCGCTTCGTGCAGCTCTTCCACGGCGGCGGCGGTGGCGGCGCATGGGACGCCCACGGCGACATCAAGAACAACCACACCTCGCTCTCCACCCAGGTCGATCAGCCGATCGCCGGACTGCTGAAGGATCTCAAGCAACGCGGCCTGCTCGACGACACGCTGGTCGTCTTC
>JANNAJ010000129.1:0-17562 GCA_031384285.1 Verrucomicrobiota bacterium | reverse complement strand
ACCGCCTCCACCTCGCCGACGAGCGACGATGGCCCGACATAGTTGCGCCAAGTGACGGCGGTCAGCCCGAGCACCGCCGCGAACACGATGTACGGCATCACCGTCACGCGGAATTCGCGCCACACGGTGCCGGGAGGACTCGGGATTCTAGGTAGTTTTTCCATCGATCAGACTTCGGATTCGTCCTCGGCCTTGAGGCTGGTGACCCGGGAGACGCCGGGGAACGATCTCAGCTCGGTCACGAGTTCGTCCATGCGCCCGGTGTCGCGCAGGAGCAGACGGTAGCTGAGGTCGGATCCGTCGTAGCCTGTGTTGCTCCGCTGGCTGGCGAGCTGGGTCCTGCGGGCATGTCGGTCGAGCAGGCCGGCGAGGTCCGGCAGGTCGCCCAAGGGACGGGCCCAGTGGAGGTTGAGGATCAGGTCGTACCGGTGCCGCGCGCCGAAGCGCGACCAGTGCAGGTACATCATGAGGGCCGCGAACACCAAGGTGGCGAGGACCGCGGTGCTGAACTTCCTCGTGCCGCAGGCCATGCCGACGGTGATCGAAGCCAGGATGTACGTGGTGTCGAGCGTGTCGCGGAGGACGTTGCGGAAGCGGACGATGGCGAACACCGCCATCAGGCCGAACGCGATGAGGATGTTGTTGGCCATCACCATCATCACGACCGACACGATCAGGCAGAGCACGATGAGCGCGTTGACGAAGGAGCGGGAGTAGCTCAGGCCGCTATGGCAGGCCATGTAGACCCAGGCGATGACATGCCCGCAGAGGAACGCGAGCATCAGCCCCAGGGCCATCCCTTCCAAGTCGTCGGGCACGGTGCCGAAATCGCCGCGGAGTAGCCAGTTTCCCATGTGGTCGATGCGTTATGCCGCCTTCGAGAGCAGGTTGTCGAGTCTGGCCAACCGCTCCTCGCGGCTTGCCGCTCCGGACGGGTCCGCGTGCGCGGGCGGCATCCCGTCGGGCGGATAGAAATGGTGCTCGCCCTTGAGGGCGATGCCGTCCGCGTACTTCGACGCCGAGCATTGCCTGAGGTTGAAGATGCGCACGAGTTCCTTGAACCAATCCGGGAAACGTCCGGTGAACTTCAGTTCCAGCACGACCAACGGCCCGAAAACGCAGACCGGGGCGTCCATCTGCGCGGTGAACCGGGTGGTGAACTCGGGCGAGATCATGACCTTGCGGTCCATCGTGACCCGCACCGAGTTGTCGGTCGGGCTGATCCATGCCTCGCGCTCGTAGCAGACATGGGCCACGGGCACCGCCCGATCGACCGACATCAGCTCGACGAAGCGTTGGATGGCGACGAGTTGCCGGGCGTCGCCCGAGACCAGCTCCGTGGCGGCCGGTTGCTGCCCGCCCAGGACCGCATGGACCGCGTGGCGCTTCACGCCGCCGCGCTGCTTGAGGATGGCGTCGTTCATCCGGCGCTTGATCTCGAAGAAGAGCGGCGCGTTCGGGTTGTCCTCGTAGAAGCGCAGGCGCAGCTTGTAGCGGTTCTTGTCGCCGTTGATCGTGCCCCAGTAGATGGCCAGCGCATCCGAGTCGAGGTAGAGATTGTGGATCGTGTAGCTCAGGTCCGCGCGCTTCGCCCCGTACTCGTCCAGCTCGAGGTACGAGCGGACGAACTCGCGCACGGTCAGCGCCAGCTCCTCCGGGATGAGGTATTTCAGCTCCCACCTCTGGAGCTGCATCTTGTCTTCCGACATAGGGACGATCGACGCCTCGGCGCCGCCTTCACGATCACTGAATATCCAAAAACGTCACGCAAACTTCACTGTTTTGTCAAACCAACCGCCCGACGAGACCATCCCGGCGAGGCCCGGTCATTTGCTTGGCAACGGCGCAACTGGAGCACCCGCAATGCCGAGTCGCCGGACCTTCGTCGGAAAATCTCGCCGCCAGGATCTGGCCGGGCCGTCATCCGTTGAATGGTTTTGACCGCCCTGACGTCATCCGACACGTTCGCGCGGTCCGACCAGAACTAGAGCATGAAGACACCATTCCTCGCCCTGTCCACGCTGTCCGCCATCGCCCTCACGGCTTTGGCCGCCGGCCCCGACATCAGCAAGTTGCCGCCCGCTGCCAAGCAGACCGGGCTCACCTACGACAAGGACATCCGTCCGATGTTCGAGAAGTCCTGCTTCAAGTGCCACGGCGCCGAGAAGCAGAAGGGAAAACTCCGGCTCGACTCGCTCGAAGCCACCCTCAAGGGCGGCGAGAACGGCCCCAACGTCGTCGCCAAGGACAGCGCCAAGAGCACCGTGGTCCACAGCGTCGGCCGTTTGGTCGAAGACGAAGCCATGCCGCCCGAAGGCAAGGGCGAGCCCTGGACCAAGGAGCAGGTCGCCTTGCTCCGCGCATGGGTCGACCAAGGCGCGAAGTGATCGGCCGCCCACGACACCGATGAAGCCCGCCTGACCGCCAGGCGGGCTTTTTCGCGCCGAGGACGGGCGTCCGCCGGTACACCGGTTCCCTGGCTCAGACCGGTCCACCCTCGTCGAGCGGCAGTTCCGCGGCCGCGGGATGGGCAGCCGGACCTTCGGCGATCTCGCCCGTTCCGCTTGCGCCTTCGGCCGCGGCCTCGTTCATCGGCTCCGGTTTGGCGATGGCGACCAGGATCCGCCGGACCGCCTGGCCTTGGAACGTGTAGCCGCAGGCCAGCGTGCCCGCGACCTTCGCATCGGGCGCCGGTTCCTGGCCGTCGGGCGTCTGGTGGGCCTTGGGGTCGAAGTCCTCCCCGGGCCGGGCCTCGTGCGCGACGACGCCGAGACGCCGCACGGTGTCCAGGCACGCCCCACGGAACTGCCCGAGTTGCTGCGCCAACGGCGCTTGTCCGGACCGCACGCCCGCGAGGAACAACGCGTAGATATGGTCGAGGAGATGGATCACGACCTGGAGCGATTCGCCTTCGCCGCGCCGGAGCTTGTCGATCTCCAGCCGCATCGCCGCCTTCTCCTGGGCATCGCCGCGCTGCAGGAATTCCGCGAAGGCCCGCGCCTCGGCGGTCATCTTCTTGGCCAGGTCGTCGCCCGACGCGACCGTCTTCGCCGCCGAATCCTGGACGGATTGCCAATGGGTCGTGGCCGCGGAGATCTGGTTCGCGATGGTGACCAATTGGTCCAGCTGCCGGGAGGCCTCGGCCAGGTTCGACTGCTCCCAGAGCTTCACCGCGGCGTTGTGCTCGCGGATGAACGGCAGCACGGCCAACCAGGCGCCGATGATGCAGCACGGCACCACCGCCGCGATCTCCCAACGGCTGAGCGGCCACGAAGCGGTGGAGACCAAGAACGCGGCCGCCCCGACGAGCAGCGCATCCCCCAACAAAAACGGCCATTTCACGAGTCTCGGCGCTTCCTGGATCGGCATGCCGCGAGACTGTGGAAGACCGCGGAGGATCGGGAAGGCATTTCTCCGCGTCCCTTGGGGCACCTCAGGAACTGGCGCTCGTGTAATGCCGCAACGACCAACGCCAGACCAGTTCGCTGACGCCGAGGCACGCGCCCGCCATCCCGGCCAGCAGCGCCAACTCCCACGGGGACCCGAGCTTCCCGAGCAGCACCTTCACCGGGACGTTCGACACCAGCAGCATCGGCAGGCCGAAGGTGAAGAACGCCTTGAAGGCCCCGCGGGGGAAGGCGGAGTCCGGCAACCGCGCGATGTTGAAGAGGTTGTAGTAGCCGTAGACGACGCCTTGGGCGCGGACCGTCCAGAACGACGTCGTCACCAGCAGGAACATCAGCGAGTAGTGGACCGTCAACCCGGCCAGGGCCATCACGGCGAAACCGGCCGCCTGCACGGCCGTGGGCGTGAAATCCAGCCGCCACGCCGCGTAGGCCATCACGGCCAGCGCGCAGGCCGAGTTGATGTACGAGCCGAGGTCGACCTTCCGCAGCGACACGAGGAACCGCGTGTTCACCGGCAGGAGCAGCATGAAATCGAGCTTCCCGGTGCGGATGTGCTCCGAGATGTCGGTCAGGTTGGTCAGGAAGAACGCCGTGAAGAGCTGCTGGATGAAGTTCGCGCAGCCCACCAGCATCACGACCTCCCATTTCGACCATCCGGCGATGCTGTCGGTGTGCGAGTAAAGCACCGACATGAAGACCAGCTGCAGCGCGAACCAGAGCAGCTCCACCACGATCCAGAGAACGAAGTTCAGCTTGAACGACATCTCCCGCGTGACGCTGTTGCGCCACATCGCGGCGTAGAGGGACAGATATCGCGCCAAGGTCTTCATCGGCTCCTCACCCTCCGACCGCCGAATACTTGCGGATGCCCCGCGCCCAGACGTGCCGCGCCAACGCGTACCCGGCCGCGACCCATGCCGCTTGGATGGCGAGACCGGTCCACAGTTCCGGTCCGGTCACGCGCCCGAGGTAGACCGAGACCGGGAACCAGCACAGATACGGATACGGCGTGAGCTTGAGCATCTGCGCGAGCCACGCCGGCAAGAGATCCAGCGGGAAAAGATGGCCGCTCGCCAGGTACTCGAAGGCGAACTGGATGAAGATGAACGTGCTCACGTCGAGCACCCAGAACGCGAGCAGCGCCAGGGTGTAGGCCAGGAAGAACTGGATCAACCCCGCCATCAGCACCGAGAGCAGGAACAACCCCGCGGTCCCTGCGTCGGTCGGCCAGGTGAAGTCGGCCCGCAAGAAGTAGGTGAACACCGCGACAGGGACCAGCGCGACGCTGGTGTAGATGGCGCGGCCCGAGAGATAGAGGCAGAGCCGGTAGGCGAGGTAATCGATCGGCTTCAGCAGGAACTGGCTGATGTTCCCGTCCTTGATGTCCGCCGCGATCTGCCAGTCGTCCTCCGCGACCGCCGTCAGCGCGTCCACGAAGTTGACCA
Source organism: Verrucomicrobiota bacterium (assembly GCA_031384285.1). Lineage (GTDB taxonomy): Bacteria > Verrucomicrobiota > Verrucomicrobiia > Limisphaerales > UBA9464 > CAIVQB01. Next base: position 12,710 of record JANNAJ010000129.1, on the reverse strand, counting down.
GGAGATAGTAGCTCACCATCCCGCTCAAGGTGTAGGCGCCGATCTGCGCGCCATCGGCCTTCCCGGCGTAGATCGCGCGCCACACGTAGAGCGTGCCCATCAGCGGGACCAGCCCGAAAGCCGCGCGGAACAGGAAGTTCAGGCGGTAGACCAGCGTGTTCTGCACGCCGATCGAGAGCACGTGGAGATACTTCGTCATGCCGCGCCCCGGGCAGGTCCGCCGCCGCCGAGCAGGCGCGCAGGAAGCATCAGCAACGCCCGCAGCAGCGCGAACGACGACACCACCACGATCGCCGCCAACCGGAAGGGCAGCGACGCGAGCCAGACCAGCGGGAACAGCACCAAAGCCAGCAGCGCGAGCGGCCAGCACAGCGCGAACAGCAGGCACCAGAGCACGAGGGCGATGAAGAGTTTCATGGTCGGAGAACCCGCCGGGCAGCGGCGGGTTTCAGCGAAGTTCCGCCGGGCCTCCCGGTCGGCGCGCCCCATCCTTGGCCCCGGAGGCCGCGGCGTCGATCACTTCGACGAAAGCCGTCCGCACGACGTCCAACACCTGCGACAGGAGTCGCGTCTCCTCCGGATCGAGGTTCCCTCGGGTCTTGGACCGGAGCATCTCGAGCTGGTCGATGAAGACCTTCGCGGCCTCCGTGTTGACACCGTCGGGCCTCCCGGTCTGCGGGTTGTCGACCTTGCCCAGGAACGTGAGCGCCATCTGCGCGTGGCCGGTCACGAGCTGCGCGAACAGATCCGGACCGGGCCCGGCCGGCGCGGCACCTGCCGAAGCATCTTCGTCGGGTGACGCGGGATGCGGCATCGTCTCAGGCTTTCTTGGCACGGGTGACCTCGGTCGACAGCAAGCGCACCAGATGCTTCAGCCGCTCCTCGACCTCGACCGCTTGGAGGATGACCTGCCGTTTCGCCCCGTCGGGCAGGAGCATCGTCGCCACCATGTCGGCCATCGCTCCCGGATCGGTCATCTGTCGCAACGGCTCGACGCAGTCCTTCACGGTCACCGGACCTTCGGTCTCGCCGCCGCCCGCCAGTTGACGCAGCAACGCCAGCGGGATCTTGGTGCCGATGCGCAGGAGGGCCTCCGTCAGGTCGAGCACGCGGGCGACCAAGGCGTCCACCACCAAGCTCTCCTCGACGTCGTCCTCCAACGGCTCGATCAGGTGCTGCCGATAGGGCTTGTACCGGACGGCCTTGCCCAACCGGACCCGCATGAGCCCTTGCAGGACGAGATTGGAGGTGCCGTCGCTGTTCAACACCGACGCCCGGACCAGCCCGAGACCGGCGACCTCGCACGGCGAGCCCCGGGTCGACCCCGGCTTCGGCACGGCGAGGCAGAACATCCGGTCCGTCTCCAACGCTTCGGACAGCATCGTCCGGTACCGCGGCTCGAAGATGAACAGCGGCATCAACGAACGCGGGAACAGGACGCACTCGCGCACGACCATCACGCCCGCGCGTTCGGGGATCTCCATGAATTCAGGCTACCGCCGCCCGGTCGTAGTGCAAGCGCGGCCCGGACGGCGCTTGCCAACCTTCCGGCCCGCCCGCACCGTCATCCTGCCAATGAATGCCAAGACCATCACCATCGTGCTCGTCATCGCCGCCCTCGGTCTCGGCGCCGGCTGGTTCGTGACCAGCAAAAAGGCGACCGATGAACGCGTCGTCGCCGAATCCCGCATCATCGCCCTTTCGAACGACGTGGTCGCCACCACGGTGAAGCTCACCGAGCAGCAGAAGGTCAACGTCCACCTCGAGACCACGCTCGGCCAGCGCGGCGAAGAGCTGAAGCTCACCTCCAACAAGCTCACCGCGGTCACCGGCGAGCTCGCCAAGACCGAGGCCGAAGCCAAGGCCGCCGCCGAGAAGGCCAAGGCCGAGCTCGACGAGCGCAACGCCAAGATCGCCGAGCTCGAAGGCCAGAAGGACGAGCTCACCAAGAAGATGGACGGCCTCAACATCCAGATCACCGGCCTCGCCGGCCAGATCCGCGAGACCGAACGAAAGCTCGCCGCCAGCGAAGGCGACCGCGAACTGCTCCAGAAAGAGCTCAAGCGCCTGCTCGCCGAGAAGGCCGAGCTCGAGCGCAAGTTCCAGGACCTCGCGGCGCTCCGCGACCAGGTCCGCAAGCTCAAGGAGGAGCTCAGCATCGCCAACCGCCTCGATTTCATCCGCCGCAGCCTCTACGGCTTCGAGAAGAAGGGCGCGCAGGCCCTCTCGGAAGGCATCCGCTCGCCCGGCCCCAAGGCCACGAACTCCCCGGTGCAGCTCAACGCCGAGGTCGGCACCGACGGCAGCGCCAAGGTCTCGGTCTCCACCAACGCGCCGGCCGCCAAATGACGGCCCACGCCCGCCAACCGGCACCTCCCCGTCCTCCCGCGTCCCGTCCGCCCGCGCACGCCGTCAGTTCGGTGTTCGCCGTGCGGCGGGGCTGCGGTAGGATCGCTCCGACATGACCGCCGCCGGGTTGCGCGATTCCCACGGCCGCGTGATGAAGGACCTCCGGGTCAGCATCACCGACCGCTGCAATTTCCGCTGTCTCTACTGCCTGCCCGAGACGGAGGAGGCCGCGCGTTTCTATCGCGCCAAGTTCGACGCGCTCCGCAATCCGAAGCCGGTCGCGCTCACGCCCATCCGCTACGAGTGGAAGCCCAAGGAGCATCTGCTCACCTACGAGGAGATCGAGCGCCTCGTGCGCATCGCCGCCGGCCTCGGCGTCGAGAAGGTCCGCGTCACCGGCGGCGAACCGCTGCTCCGCCACGGCGTCCCGGAACTCCTCGTCAAGCTCGCCGCCATCCCCGGCGTCCGCGACCTCGCGATGACGACCAACGGCTTCCTCTTCGCCCGGCATGCCGAGGCGCTGCGCGCGGCCGGGCTCCGTCGCGTCAGTTTCAGCATGGATTCGCTGGACCCGGTGAACTTCAAGAAGATGACCGGCCGCGAAGGCCTCGATGAGGTCCTCGCCGGCATCGCCCAGGCCCGTCGGATCGGGTTCTCCCCGGTGAAGGTCAACGCCGTCGTGATCCGCGGCCTCAACGACCACGAGATCGAAGCGCTCGCGGCGTTCGCGCGGGAACACGACCTCAGCCTCCGCTTCATCGAGTTCATGCCGCTCGATTCCGGCCATGCTTGGCAAAAGGAGATGGTCGTCTCCGGACGCGAGATCCTCGGACGCCTCCGCGCGCGCTTCGACCTCGTGCCGGTCGACCAATCCGGCAATCCCGCCGAGACCGCGCGCCGCTGGGCCTTCGCCGACGGACGCGGCGAGGTCGGCATCATCGCGCCGGTCACCGAACCGTTCTGCGGCCACTGCAACCGGCTCCGGCTCACCGCAGACGGCAAGCTCCGCACCTGCCTCTTCAGCGTCGAGGAACACGACCTCAAACCGCTCCTCCGCGGCGACGCCACCGACGACGACATCGCGGCCGAGCTCGTCGGGCTCGTCGCCCACAAGGAAGCCGGCCATCGCATCGGCAAGGCCGATTTCGTCCAGCCGGCGCGCACGATGAGCTGCATCGGCGGTTGACCCGGCCGCGGCGGCACGCGGCACGATGCCGGCGCTATTCGAGGTCCGCGCGACCCCAGTCCTCGGGCCTTCCCTGCACGCCCGACCGCGGAGCCCACGCGAGGCGCGATTTGTTGATGTTCTCGCCCGGCGCGGCACCGGCCTTGTCGCCGTCGTAGATGAGCACGTTCAGCCCGAAGCGAGCCGCTTCCTTCGACGGCTTGAGGCCGAGCTCCGAGAACGGCACCGCGACGCGGATGGCATAGCCGTCCGCCGTCCGCCACGAGGCGAGCTTCGTCCCTGGCGCGGTCACCTCGACCGGGCCGGCGTTCGCGTCCGCGTCGCGCGCGGCGCGGACCTTGCCGGTGGAATCGAAAGGGAAGATGCCGAGCTTATAACAGCCGAGCGTGTGCTCCGCCCCGACCTCCGGATCGATGCACAGTTCCACGGAATCGCTGCGCCAGTGGCCCTTGATGTCGTCCGGCGCGATGTTGCCCACCACCACGTCGTCATGCACGCGCACCTCGACGAAGAGCGTCGCACCGTCGTGCGCGATGCGGAACCCGCCGCTGCAATCCGCCGCGTTCGTGACCGTCCCCTGCCACGTCCGCGTGTGCGGGATGGCGTGGACCGGCAGCGCGCCCCACGCCGCAGCCGCGTCGTCCGCGCCGACCGCGAGCGCCTCGGCGACGTGCCGGACGCGCAGCAATGGCACCGGATGCAGCCGCGTCGTGGTCTTCAGGACGGTCCCCGCGATCGTCGTCGTCGCGGTCAGCTCGGCATCGGCGGGGAAACCCTCCGGCGGCGTGACCAGCACGCGCATGCGGTTCTCGGCGGCCGGGGAGAAGCGCACGTTCACGCGCGCGAAGTTGAGCTTCCAGCCCGGCGGCGGCGTGAAGTCCACCACCGTGTTCACGCCTTCGGTGGTCGGGTTGAAGGTGCGGAGGAAGACGTCGTTCACCTCACCGGCGACGACCGGCACGTCCGCCGCGAACTCCGATGCCGCGTGCTCGATCCGCTGCTCCTTCACCCACCGGCGGTAGCGCTCGACCGCGGGACGCGGCACGAAGGCCAGCTGGAACCCGCTCTCGGCCACGCCGTCGCCCGGCGCGAGCACCCGCGGCGGCGCCGGGTCCGCGACGGGCAGGCCGCGCATGAGATCGGTCTCGTCGGTCGCGAAGGGGACGACGCTCTTCACCAGCGCCAGGTTCTGCGGACGGCGGAGCCACGGCGAGTTGCCGAAGTTCCCGAACGCCTGCGACCGGTGGTTGGCCAACGCCTCGCCCGCGACCTGCGCCGGCGTGCGGCCGTCGGGCAACGGCCGGTCCACTGCGATGGTCGCGCCGGTCCCGGCCGGGCCGCCGAAATAGAGCTTCCGCGGCTGCCAAGGCCGGAGACCTTCGTCCGCGATCTGCTCCGGGAAGACCTTCGCATCCGCCGCGAGGTCGAAGGCCTCGATCGCCAGCAGGCCCGCCGCCTGATGGTTCCCGTGCTGCCCGGCGGTCGGCGCCGGATCCATCGTGACGACGACCTCGGGCCGCAGCGCGCGGAAGAGCCGCACCAAGCTGCGCAGCGTCTGCTCGTGGCCCCACTTCTCCAGCGTGACCGACAGGCTCTCCGTGTAGGCGAAATCGGCCTGGCCAAGGAAATAGCAGTGCCGCACGCCCAGCTTGGCGAGGCAGTCCCGCAGTTCCGCCTCGCGCAGGATCCCCAACGCCGGCCCGGCCTGCGTCCCCACCATGTTGCCGCCGCCTTCGCCCCGCGTGCAGTAGACGTTGGCGACCGTCGCGCCCTTGCCCAGCGCGTAGGTGGCGAGCAACGCCGCGACCCCGGTCTCGTCGTCCGGGTGCGCGAACACGCCCATCACGTCGGTCTTCAGCAACGCCGCGCCCTGTCTCGGTCCGGTGGCATCCGCCGCGGCTGCCGCGAAGATCCCGGACAACATCGGCAAGAGGCCCGCGAAGAGAGCGATCTGTCGTCGGAAGGAGTTCACGCCCGGAGTGAACAGCGCGCCCCGGCCGGTGGCCACGGGGAAAACAGGAGGGAGGGAGGACGGCCGCGCAGCGGACCCACCTGCTTCGAGGAAGCCGACGCGGCGAGCTCTGCCCTTGGAAGTGAAAGCCAGTCAGCGAGTGAGCCAGTAAGCCAGAGTCGGCGGATCCGTCGCTTCCCCTACTCACTCACTGGCTCACCGGCTCACCCGCCTACTGGCTTACCCGCCCGCCCATGAGCTCGAGCACCGCCGCGGTCATCGAGGTGACGCACGCTTTGATCGTCGGCTCCGGGACCGGAGCGAACGTGGCGGAGTGGTTGGACGGGACCGGCACGCCCGTGCGCTCGCTCTCGGCGATGCGCGCCGGATCCGTCGCCCCGACCCACCAGATGCAGGCCGGGACGCCCTGCCGGCTGAACTCAGAGAAATCTTCGCCGCCCATCACCGGGTCCACCGGCCGGGCCTTCTCGTCGCCGAACCACTCGACGAACCGCGCCGCGAGCCGGCGGGAAAGGACAGGATCGTTGCGGGTCACATCGATCGATTCCGGCGTCAACGTCACGACCGGCATCCGGTCGTCCGGCAGTCCCGCCGACCGCGCGAGGCCGTCGCAGATCCGGCGGATCGACGCGACCAGGTGCGCCATGACCTTCTCGTCGAACGCGCGCAACGTCAGCTCCAGCTTCACCTCGTCCGAGATGATGTTGCGCTTCAGCCCGCCGTGGATGGTCCCGACCGTGACGACCGCCGGGACGCCGGGCTTGATCTCGCGGCTCACGATGGTCTGGAGCGCCAGCACGATCTGCGAGGCGAGCACGACCGGGTCCTTGGTCGTGTGCGGTGCGGACCCATGCCCGCCGAAGCCGCGGACGAGGATGTCCATCGAGGAGACGCTCGCGTAGCGCGGCCCTTCGCCATAGCCGATGCTACCGGCCGCCAAGAGCGACGTGGTGTGCAACGCGACCGCGAGATCCGGCTTCGGGAACCGGGTGTACAGCCCGTCCGCGAACATCGCCCGCGCGCCCGCGACGATCTCCTCCGCCGGCTGGGCCACGAGCACCAACGTGCCGCTCCACCGGTCCTTCATCGATGCCAACGTGCGCGCCGTGCCGATCAGGCCGGTCACGTGCGTGTCGTGCGCGCACCCGTGCATGGCCGGCTGCTCCTTCCCGGACATGTCCTTCACGATGTCGGTGCTCGCGTAGGCGACGCCCGAGTTCTCCTTGATGGGCAGGCCGTCCATGTCCGCGCGGACGAGCACCGTGGGTCCGACGCCGTTGGTGAGCACGCCGACGACGCCGGTGTTGCCGACCTTCTCCGTCACGGTGAAGCCGAGCGACCGCAGCTCGCCGGCGACGAGCGCCGCGGTCTTCACCTCCATGAAGGAGAGCTCCGGATGCGCGTGCAGGTTGGTGTAGATGCCGAAGAGCGAAGGATACTCCGCATCGACCTTGGCATTGACCAGCGCAGCGGATGGACCCGGCGGAGCGGCGTCCAAGGCGGAGACGGAAACGATGCCGATCAGGAGAGCGAGGAAGCGGGCCGGTCTCATCGCCGCGACTCTTCGCCCGGCGGCCGCGCCCTTCAACCTTTTCGATCCTGCCTCATCCGACGCGCAACGCCGGCACTCCCGCCGCCATCTCTTCGAGCCGCCCCGCGATGAAGCGCGCGATGACCATCAGCTCGTCGGCGAGATCGGCGGCGAAGAGGCGGCGCACCGTCTTCTCCCACAGCGCGAGCCAACTGGCGAAATGCTCCGGCCGGAGCCCGAGCCGGATGTGCCTGCCCATGCCGCCTCGGTACAGCGGCGGACCGCCGGTCTGGGTGCTCCAGAAATCGGCGACGGTGGCGAGATGCGACGTCCAATCGTGGACGTGCTTGCCGAACACCGGCCCGAGCACCGGATCGTTCTGTGCGTCGCCGTAGAACGCGGCCACCAGCGCATCCAGCGCCGGACGTCCGCCGAGCCGCTCGTAGAGGGAGAGAGTTTGCATCGTGTGGATCCGCGCGGACGCGGGTCGCAGCCGGACCGACCGACGATCCTCAGGATCTCCCGCCTGCACAAGCAGCGAAGCACAGGCAGGTTCGATCAAAAGTGGCGGACTAGGCAGCCGGGGCGGAATCGCGCTTGCTCTGATGGAAACACGGGCCGGAGAGAGAATCTGGCAAACAGGAAAGGAGGAAAACCGGAGCTTTGCGGTATCCGTTCCTGTTTTCCTGATTTCCAGATCCAACTGTTCCACTGAGCCGATGGCGCTCCGCTGCATCGCAGGTCGGCGACCAGCTGGCGCCACCTCCTTCCCAGCGCCATTCCAAGTCCGACTCAGCGAAACAACCGAGCACAACTCAGCAGATCCCATCCGCCACTTCCGATCGGACCCGGGACAGGCATGCGTCCGTCCGTCCCCCCATCGTGGCGACCCACGTCCGACCGTTTCCCGATCTCCCCGGCGCGCGCCGAGGTTGCGCCGCGGGGACCGTTGCCCGACCCTCGCGGCATGGCTGAAACACAAGCGTCGCGCATGTCCGAGGACCCGTGGCGCATCTTCAAGATCATGGCGGAGTTCGTCGAATCGTTCGACACCCTGTCGCGTCTCGGACCGGCGGTGACCGTCTTCGGTTCGGCCCGCACCAAGCCCGAGGACGTCTACTACAAGGCCGCCGTCGCCATCGGCGAAGGTCTGGCCAAGGAGGGCATCTCGGTCGTGACCGGCGGCGGCCCGGGCATCATGGAGGCGGCGAACCGCGGCGGCGCGAAGCCGAAGAAGGTCCCCAGCGTGGGCCTCAACATCGAGCTGCCCTTCGAGCAGAAGGGCAACCGCCACGCCGACATCTCCATCAACTTCCACTACTTCTTCACGCGGAAGGTCTGCCTCGTGAAATATAGCATGGGATTCGTCTACATGCCCGGCGGCTTCGGCACGCTGGACGAGCTGTTCGAGGTCGTGACCCTGGTGCAGACGCAGCGTCTCCCCGCGTTCCCCATCATCCTCTTCGGCAAGAACCATTGGCGCGGCATGTTCGACTGGATCTCCTCCACGCTCGAGCCGGCCGGCCTGATCTCGCCCGGCGACCTCGGATTGCTCCGCGTCACCGATGATCCGGCCGAGGCGGTGAAATGGATCGTCGATTATCGTCGCACCGTCGGCGTCCCTGACCAAGTGCCCTCGGCCTTCCGCTGAACCTCCGGCCCGACCGGCTCGCCGAGACCCCTGGATGTCCCGTCAGGCCGGCGCACCGACCGGCACCAATCCCATCCCTGCCCTCTGATCTCCACCGTGTACCGATCGACCCGACTGCCCAACGGCCTGACCGTCCTCACCGCCGCCCTCCCGCACATGGCCAGCGTCTCGCTCGGCATCTGGGTGGGCGCGGGCGGACGCCACGAGCCCGCACCGCTCAATGGTATCTCCCACTTCATCGAGCATCTGCTCTTCAAGGGCACGGGCCGCCGCACCGCGGCGCAGATCTCGCAGGCGGTGGAAGGCATCGGCGGCTACCTGAACGCCTTCACCGACGAGGAACACACCTGCTTCTACAGCCGCGCACAGGCGTCGCGCATGCCGGAGCTGCTCGACGTGCTGCTGGACATGTTCCTCCACTCCGCCTTCGCGCCGGCCGAGATCGCCAAGGAACGCGACGTCATCAAGGAAGAGCTCGCGATGTACCGCGACCAACCGGCGGAGCACGTGCACGACCTGCTGAACACGGCGCAGTTCCCGGGGCATCCCCTCGGCCGCCCGGTCATCGGCACGACCAAGACCCTTGACGCGATGCGCCGGGCGGATCTCGTCGGATACCTCGCGACCCATTACGTCACCGGCGCCACCGTCATCGCCGCAGCCGGTGACGTGGACCACGACGAGCTGGTCAAGCTCGTCTCCAAGCGCGCCAAAGCCTTCCGCACCGGCGCCCGGCAGGGACACGTGCCGGCGCCGCCCCTTGCCACCGCTCCGCGGATCGTCTCCGCGTGCCGCCGCACCGAGCAGGCGAATCTCAGCCTCGCGCTCCGCACCGGTTCGCGCCACGACGAGCGACGGTACGCGCTGCGCCTGCTCAACGTGCTGCTCGGTGAGAACATGAGTTCCCGGCTCTTCCAGAAGGTCCGCGAAGAGAACGGGCTCACCTACAACATCCAGAGCTCGCTGAGCCTCTGGGCCGACGCCGGCGACATCGTGGTCTCGGCCGGCCTCGACCCCGCGCAGATCGAGCGGACGCTGAAGCTGGTCGTCGCCGAGTTGCACCGTCTACGGGACGTCGCCCCGGGCCGGGCGGAACTCGACCGCGCCCGCGACTATGTCCTCGGCCAAGCGGAGCTGAACCTCGAAGGCACGGAGAACCACATGATGATCCTGGGCGAGCAATGGCTCGGGTTCGGCAGGCTGGTCCCGCACGCCGAGACCAAGGCCAAGCTGCTCGCGGTGAAACCCTCCGAGGTCCGGGCGGCCGCGCGCGACTTCTTCCGGCCCGAACGGATGACCCTGGCCCTGGTCAGCCCGCGGAAATCGGCGGCAGGACTGGAAAACCTGCTCGTCATCTGAACCGTCCGGAGCCCCGTGGAAAGGGCTTGGACTCTGCCCTCGAGCGCATCGAGGGCCGAGGCATCCGCCTGCTATCTCTGGGTGTCCGCGTGGAGCGCCCAGCGATGATTCCGGTCCATTTCCAAGAAACGGCTTGCTCCGCACCCCGCCCGGTTCCTAAGTTGCTGCGCGTTGTGCATCCGTAGCTCAATTGGATAGAGCAGCTGACTACGGATCAGCAGGTTTGAAGTTCGACTCTTCACGGGTGCACCAGCTTTTCGGGGGTTCTGTCGCAAGACGGGACCCCCCTTTTGCTTTCGAGGAGGCCATCCTGTAGACCAAGAGATCCCGATCTGGACACCCCCGACCCGTGTGGCGGAGAAGAATATAGGGCGCGGGTGGAACCGACCCCCTCCCGGGGCATCCCGGACGGGCAGATCGCCGCAGAGACCGGCGACCGCACCGGACCCAGCATCATCGCCAGCACCTACGGGGAGACCTCGCCGAATCGGCAGCGGGGCGAGGGCATGACGTGGACCGCACCCGGCAAACCATTCCCCTGGCTCAGCGGAAGAAGATGAATGCGCCCATCCCAAGGGCGAGGACCAAAGCAACGATTCCGCTGACAACTATCTGGCCTCGCTGCGCAGGCGTCGCCGTCCGATACAGCCGGACGACCAGGAAAAGTGAGAACAGTGAAACGAGGATGAAGAAAGCGAACAAGGCGACAGATGACATAGGAGTTATCGCGGAAAGTTAAGTTGAGTGAAGCTAGATTCCAGACAGCGCGAGCGACGACCAGTCTCCGCGTCCCAGGCCACTCAAGCGTCCAAGTGCCACCTGGGCCCGAGGGCCGGATCGGTCGCAGCACATCGTCAGGCCGAGGGTTCGTTCCGCCTGGCGGAGATTCTCCAATCACGGAGAACGAGCCAGCTGATCGTCAGCAGGAACCCGATGACCATGTGCGGCCAGACATTGAACGTCCGGCCTACCCCGGCCCCGTCATCGGGTGGGAATCCGCCGTGCAACGGAGCCAGCACCGCCATCAAGAAACAGTAGACCACTCGCCCGATCGGATTGGGGTCCGGATCCCCCGCGTTCAGGAGCCCGAACAGGAATCCTCCCGCAGGACCTGCAGCGATCAGGCTGACCGCGATGTGGCGCCAAAGTCTCGTTGTGCTCATAGCGGGTGGCGCGTGATCTGGCGTGAAGCTTCCCTCCTCTAAGGTCAGCGACGGGATCCTGCCGTCGATGGCGTTCGATTGGTCTCTGGACCAACCGTCTGGTTCCTGTTTGATGGACCGACTCGTCCACTATCGTTCTCCTTGATCAGCATGCCGGCGAGAACAAGATCTCGTTTCGCCAGGAACGCGATTCCGGGACCCCTCTCCGGCAATCCACCGCGGGCCCGCTCCCATGTCCTGCCGCGATCCGTCGAGTAGTAGATGCCCGCAGCCGCTCCGGCCAATGCCAGACCTTCGTCGTTCGACCCTAGCTCCCAGACGGGGGCTTCGGACGGTAGCGCGCCCGGATCTTCCGGGTTCAACGCCGTCAACGGGCCGACTGCATGGCCCGCGGCCACACCCTTCGACCAAGAGGCACCCAGATCACCGCTCCAATAAAGACCACCTGGATTGTGTCCCGCGACCAGAGCGCCATCGACCGCCGCCAGCGCCAACGGCGACACGGAAGCCACCTTGGTCCAATGATCTACCCGCTTGTCCCAAACGTATAGCCCCTTGCTGTAGAGGGCCGCGAACAACCTGCCTTCGACCACAGACAAGGCAAAGACCTGCGCGAGAGCGGGGAGACCCGGCCGCAGAGGGGTCCAGACCTGTCTATCGCCGTCCAAGACAAACACGCCGTCCGCATCCGTGCCCGCATGGAGCCGGTTCTCGTGGACGAGCAGGCAACGGATCTTCTTGGAGGGCAGGTCGGCGGCCCGACGCCATGATGCGCCGTCGTCCGCCGACACCAGGATTCCTCCGCCATCGGCGCTGGCGAACACCTCCCGTCCCAGTGTGGCGAAGCTGATGATGCGGCCGGAGGACATGGCCGCGCCCGTCGCCGGTCGCCAGCTCCGGGCGCCATCTCCCGAGATGAAGATCCCGGCGTCCGTGCCGGCGAACAGGACCTCGCCCTTCGTTCCGAACGCATTGACGCGGGATCGCGCTGGTATCCCGGAATCGGCGCGGATCCATGAACGGCCTCGATCCGTGGATCTGAACACGGCATACTTCTCAGCCGCGGCTGCGGTGTCGGCCAACGCCAAAGCGAGAAGCAGCATGACCGTGAACCAAGCAATTGGTGGCTTCATGAGAGAGCAGTCATAGACCCCAACCGAACCGAACCCAGCCGGGTATACCCTTGAACGTCACGGTTCGGCCTGGCCCGTTGCATCAAGGGTGGACTTTGGCTTGCTCCCGCCCCACTGGCAAAGGCCGGTTTGGCATCGCATGAAGGGCTCGTCGCAGCCGTCGTGGCGTGGCCGTCCGATCGCGCTTAGTCCCGGGTCCCGTGGTTCGGTCGCTGGCCCCATGCTGGGAGGGCGCGGTTCCACCCGCGCCGAGATCCATTCGCTAAGGACGCCCACGGATGAATCCCGCGGCGCGCATCCCGTCTTGGGGCATCCGAGCCGGACGGCGGAGAAGAATATGGGACGCGGGTGGAACCGCTGCCCTCC
>JANNAJ010000060.1:0-2549 GCA_031384285.1 Verrucomicrobiota bacterium | reverse complement strand
GCCGCCATCGGGACGTCGGGCCGACTCACCGAGGAACCGGAAGAGCCTCCGCGTGGCCGCCACCGGACCGTGCCGGAAGAAGTAGAACCTCCAGGCGTTCAGCGCGTGGTGCATGGTCGTGGTCCGCGGACCGGCCACCGTTCGGAAGCCGTGGCGTTCCAGCAGCCGCGTGAGCGTGGCGGCATCGTAGAACCACAGGTGCAGCGGCGCCGACAGATGGATCCAATCCGTGCCGTCGTGCTCCAGGCGCACCGCGCGGCCGTTGGGCACCGCGATATGCAGCCGTCCGCCGGGCCGGAGCAGCCGCGCCAGTTCGGCGAGCTCCACGCCGGGATCGGCGACATGCTCCAGGCTGTGGCACATCACCGCGATGTCGAAGCCGCCGGCCGGCAGCTTGAGCTCGGCCAGGTGCCCGAGCCGGACCTCGATGCCGGAGGCCTTCGCCATCGCTGCGCCCGATTCGCTCAGGTCGGTGCCGAGGACCTCGCAGCCGCGTTGCCGGAGATAGATCAACAGGTCGCCGAACCCGGCGCCGACCTCGAGCACGCGCAGCCCTTCGGCCCGGTCCAGGCGCACGTTGATGTCGAAGGCCCACGAGGCGATGGCTCCGGTCAACGGGCTGAGCAGACGGCTCCACCACGCTTGTCCGGCAGGACGCGACCAGCCGTCGCGAAGCACATCCCAGACGGCCTGCTTGAAGGGGCTGCGCCGGCGTCCGGCGTAGGCGTTGTAGCCCTGTCCGCCGGCCGCGGCGTAGTAGCGTCCGATGATCGCCCCGCTCGGGCGGGGATCCAGCCGGCGCAATCCGCAGCCGGAGCACTGGACGACCGCCGACCGTCCGCCCGGCGCGTCGGCCATCGGCACGACCACCACCGGCGTCGATTCCTGCCGACCGCACGCGGCGCATCCGACCGATTCCCAACCGTCATCCATGTGCAGAGCCTCTCAGGGACCTCCGGGGAATGGAAGGATCGGACGCCCCCGCGGACGGGCTCCCGAGAAGAGACGGACCGATGGCCGACACGCCCGCGCCGGAAGTCCTGTTGTCGGTGGGTGCGATCGGAAGTGGCGGACGATGATGTGGCCCTGGCGGGCCGAGATCATGCCGTCGATGTCCGGGTGGAACGAGTCAACGGCCGGCCGGAGCGGAGGGCTCGCCCGCCGCTCCAGGTGCGCCGGGAACGCTCCCTCGGGTGGGTGTGCCGCCGGTGCCGAAGCTCGGCGGCAAGTTGCCGCCGAGGACGGCCAAGTTGGCCGTTCCACCCTGATCCAACCGGAGCATCTCTTCCGTGGGTCGCTCCGCGCTACCTACGTCCGCCACTTCCGATCGCACCCGTTGCCGGAAGTCCTGTTTGAGTTTTCCTCCGCCAACTGAGAGAAAGCCGCCCCATGTCCCCGTTCCCGCGCTTCCTCTCCCGCCGGACCGTCTGCCAGCTCGCCTTGGCGCTCAGCGCCGCCGCGACGGTGACGGCGCAGACCTTCACCGCGAAGGACCGCCAGCCCACTCCCGGAGAGCTCGCCAAACTCCCCGGGGTCGTCCCGGAGAAAGCCGCCGAGCTCATCAAGGACGTGAAGGTCCCGGAGGGCTTCGACGTGACCATCTTCGCCACACCGCCCGCGGTGAACTATCCGGTCTTCGTCGCCGCCGCGCCCGACGGCACGCTCTACGTCTCCAGCGACGGCAACGGCTCGCTCGACCGCAAGCCGCACATGGGCCGCGTGCTCCGTGTGCGCGACACCGATGGCGACGGCAAGGCCGACGAGGTGAAAGCCTTCGTGCCCGACGTCGATTCGCCCCGCGGCCTCGTCTGGGACCACGACCGGCTTTATCTGCTCCACCCGCCCGACATCAGCGTGTTCATCGACAAGGACGGCGACGGCGTGGCCGAGGAGAAGAAGACGCTGGTGAGCGGCATCGGCTGGACCTTCAAGGACCGGCCGGCCGACCACGGCTCCAACGGGCTCGAACTCGGCATCGACGGCTGGCTCTACGCGGCCATCGGCGACTTCGGTTTCATGGAGGCCACCGGCACCGACGGCCGGAAGCTCCAGCTCCGCGGCGGCGGCGTGGTGCGCGTCCGGCCCGACGGCAGCGGCCTAGAGCTCTACGCCGACGGCACCCGCAACATCGTCGAGGCCGCGGTCGGCCCCCTGCTCGACGTCTTCGCGCGCGACAACACCAACGACGGCGGCGGCTGGGACATCCGGCTCCATCACTTCAGCGGCGGCACCCAGCACGGCTATCCGCGCCTCTTCAAGAACTTCCCCGATGAGATCATCCAGCCGCTCGCGGACTACGGCGGCGGCTCCGGTTGCGGCGCGGGCTGGATCGACGAGCCCGGCATCCCCGCGAAATGGAACAACGCGCCGTTCACCGCCGACTGGGGCCGCGACTGGATCTATCACCACGGACTCACCCCCAAGGGCGCGACCTTCACCGCCACGCAGGAGGAGTTCATCCGTGTGCCACGCGTGACCGACCTCGACGTGGACGGCAACAGCGCCATCTACGCCGCGAGCTGGAAGGGCGCGTCGTTCACCTGGGTCGG
>JANNAJ010000029.1:0-5426 GCA_031384285.1 Verrucomicrobiota bacterium | reverse complement strand
GTCGTTCACCACCCGGCACGACCTCGGGAAGCTCCAGGAGCTGCTCGGCACCTGATCCACGCGAAGCACCGGTCCGCGCCGCGCGATCCATCATGTCCGTCCAATCCGAACCCGATCCCCCGCGACCCGACCGCGGACGTCCTGGAGCCGATGGGATGGGCACGCTGATCGACACGTTGATCAACGAGCAACGCCGTCTCACCGCCGTGGAGAAGTTCTCCCGGGCGCACAGCGGACACGACAGGCCGGTCGATGGGACGACCTATCGCGACCTGATCCCGCTGACCGCGCCGCGTCCCGGCGAACAGTACGCCTTCGAGGTGGACCTCGACCGCTGCTCCGGCTGCAAGGCCTGCGTCACCGCTTGCCATTCGTTGAACGGCCTCGACGAGGACGAATCGTGGCGCGAGGTAGGATTCTTGGTGGGAGAGGAAGTGGTGCCGCTGGCCAGGGCAGGGGAGAAAAGCCGCGGAGAGGCGGGCGAGCCGTCCATCCGTCCTGCCCCGCGTCCCTTCTCTCCCGCTCCGGGCAACAAGGTCATCCCGCTCCAGCAGACGGTCACCACTGCTTGCCATCACTGCGTCGATCCCGGATGCCTGAACGGGTGTCCCGTGCTCGCCTACGACAAGGATCCGGTCACCGGCATCGTGCGCCATCTCGATGACCAGTGCATCGGTTGCAGCTACTGCATCCTCAAGTGCCCGTACGACGTGCCGAAGTACTCGGCGAGCCGCGGCATCGTCCGGAAATGCGACATGTGCCAGGGCCGTCTCGCCGAGGGGGAGGCGCCCGCCTGCGTCCAAGCCTGCCCCAACACTGCTATCCGCATCACGTTGGTCGGGAGGGAAGCCGTCGCCATCGGGTTCCGGGCCTCGCCGTCGAGAGCGGTTGCAGGGTCCAAGTTGCAGGTTGAAGGTTTGGGGCAAACCGCGGTCTCCACCTGCAACTTGCAACCTGCAACCTGCAACTCTTGGCTGCCCGATGCACCGCGGCCCGGCGTCACGCTGCCGACCACGCGTTATCTCTCGTCGAGACCGGGCGTCGCTCTTCGCGCCGCCGACCATTCCCGGCCGAAGCAGCAACATGCCCACTGGCCGCTCGTGCTCATGCTCGTGCTCACGCAGGCCGGCATCGGCGGGTCCGTTGTCGTCGCATCGATGTCGACCGGAGGGACGGTCCCGATGAAGGCCCCGTGGCTCGTGACGGCATCGTTCGCGCTGCTCGGCGCCGGCCTCTTTGCGAGCGTCTTCCATCTCGGCCAACCGACGAAGGCATGGCGCGTTTGGATGGGCTGGCGGACCAGTTGGCTCAGCCGCGAGGCCATCGCCCTGAACGCTTTCGCCGGCGCCGCATCCGGTGCGCTGGCCCTGCTCTGGGCGGGCGATGAGGCGCTGGTGTCCCGGTTGCCCTCAGGATTCGCCGGACCACTCGCCTTGGCGGGCGGCATGCCGGCCTTCCTTTGGGCGGCACCGGTCGTCGCGCTCGGATCGGTCGCCTTGTTCGCGCAGGCGATGGTCTACGCCGACACCCATCGGGAGTTCTGGCGCATCGGCGTGACCGCTCCGCGCTTCCTCGGTTCGGCGGTCGTGCTCGGGTCCGCGCTCGCGTTGGCGATCATGCCGTCCGCACCACTCGCGGTCGTGCTCATCGGTGCGAACCTCTGCAAGCTCGCCCTCGACGTCTCGATCCTGAAGCACGGCGACTCGGATTCCGAGACATGGACACAGCTGCGCCGCACCGCGTCGCTGCAACGGGGCGTGCTGCGGCCGGTGCTCGCGGTCCGGCTGCTCGCGGGATCGGTCGGAGGGATCTTCGTCCCGTTCGCGATGGTGACCGGTGCCGTGACACCGGCTTGGGGCATCGCGGTGTTCGCCACCTGTCTGCTCGGAGAGATCGCCGAGCGGCTCCTGTTCTTCACCTCCGTCTCGCCCGACAAGATGCCCGGGATGCCCTGAGCCGGAACCGTGGGGATGGATCCGGGTGGCACGGCCAACTTGGCCGTTCTCGGCGGCAACTTGCCGCCGAGTTTCGGCACAGGTAGCGCACCCACCAAAGGGGGCATGCCCGGCGCACCCAGAGCGGCGGGCGGGTCGCCCGCCACAACAAACCGGTGGCCTGTTCCACCCAGACCTCTACTGCATCGTTCAGGCTGAGGGTCGGCGCCGCGGCGCACGCAGCCTGGATCCGGCTTCCCCGCAGGCTTGACCGGGGCGTGGCCGTTGCATCAACGACATCCCGCCGTGCCTCCGAGGCATTGCCGCGCCGCTCCCCGGGCCGGCATCGTCCGCAGGTCGTCCCGGGCACGCTGCGTCCTCCATGGACCATCGCGCGCGTCCGTCGTGAGAAGTCTCATGCCGATCGCGCGCAAACTCATGGACGCCGCCGCGTCGCTGCCTAGGCTTCCGAGGACAGCCACAATCTATGAGCCACCGAATCCGTTTCGCCGTCGCCTGCTTGGCGGCGCTCTTCCTGTCGGCCGCCGTCCAAGCGGCGGACCCGCTCCGCGTCTTCATCCGCGCCGGCGTCAAGACCCACGGCCCGGACCAGCACGACCATCCGCGCTTCCTCGGCGAGTGGACGCAGCTGCTCGGCGAGCGCGGTGCCAAGGTGTCCGGGTCGATGGAGTTCCCGACCGCAGCGCAGCTCGACGCCACGGATGTCGTGATCGTCTTCGCGGCGGACGGCATGAAGATCGTCGGCGAGGAGCGCGCGCGCTTCGAGAAGTTCCTCCAGCGCGGCGGCGGCCTGGTGGTGCTGCACGACGGTGTGGTCGCCGGCGACCAGCACGAATGGGCCAAGAAGGTCCAGGGCGGCTCGTGGCGCTGGGACGGCGAGAAGAAGACCAAGTGGATCGAGGGCGAGGTCGGCCTCTACTATGTCGACGAGGAGCACCCGATCACCAAGGGCGCGTCCAACTTCGACTGGAAGGACGAGGTCTACAACCAGCTCGACATCTCTCCCGACGTCCACGTGCTCGCCCAGAGCTTCGTCGATGTCTTCAACATCTGGCCGCAGATGTGGACCTACGAGAAGACGTGGGAGGGCGGCAGCACGCCGTACCGCGCGTTCGTGAGCATCCCGGGCCACGAGTACGCGTCGTTCCAGACGCCGCATTACCGCGCGGTCCTGCTCCGCGGCATCGCGTGGGCCGGCAAGCGCCCGGACACCGACGAGTTCTGCAAGCCCGAGGAGCTCGCCTCCCTCAAGTACCCCGCCGGCGGACCCAAATCGGCCAAGGAAGCGGTGAAGACCCTGCAGCTCCATCCGGAGTTCAACATCACGCTCGCGGCCGACGAGAACGTCGCCGAGAAGATCATGTCGCTCGACTGGGATCCCCGCGGCCGGATGTGGGTCGTCGAGACGCCCGAGTACCCGGGCGGCCTCGACGTGAACAAGAACGACTTCAAGGCCTACTGGAACCGCGCCCAGGACCCGTCGAACTTCCCCGTCGGCGGCAAGCAGCCCCGCAAGCCCAAGGACCGCATCTCCATCCTCGAGGACACCGACGGCGACGGCGTGATGGACAAGAAGACCGTGTTCGCCGACGGACTCCAGCTGCCCACCTCGCTGGTGTTCTACAAAGACGGCGTGATCGTCGCCCAAGCGCCCGACATCCTGTGGATCCGCGACACCGACCACGACGGCGTGGCCGACAAGGTCGAGACGCTCTACACCGGCTGGGGCACGTTCGACACGCACGCCGTGCTGAACAACTTCCGCTGGGGCCCGGACGGCTGGGTCTACGGCACCGTCGGCTATACCCGCGGCCACGTCCGCTCGGGCGACGGGAAGAAAGATTTCGGCGACATCGCCGCCGGCGTGTACCGGTTCCGTCCGGACGGCTCGATGATCGAGCAGATCGCCGCCGGCGGCTGCAACACCTGGGGCTGCGAGATCGCGCCCGACGGCGAGATCGTCTTCACCACCGCGACCTGCGGTGAACCGATCTGCCACGTCGTCATCCCCGAGAAGGTGCTCGCCCGAGGACAGGTCGGCGGCATGAAGGCCTTCCTCAACATCATCGAGGAGAACAAGATCTATCCCGCCTTCGACGAGAAGCGGCAGCCGTACGTCCAGATCGACTGGGTCGGCGCCTGGACCGCCGCGGCCGGCGCGTGTATCTACGACGGCGGCGCCTGGCCGGCGAAGTGGGCGCCCGAGGACCGCTATTCGTTCTTCATGGGCGAGGCCACCCGGCAGATCTTCCACCACGAGTTCCTCGACCCGAAAGGCGCGACCTACCAGGGCCGCAAGGAGGACGGCCGCAAGCAGACCGAGTTCCTCGCCAGCACCGACTATTGGTTCCGCCCGATCCATAGCCGGGTCGGCCCCGACGGCGCGATCTACGTGGTCGATTTCTACAACCAGATCGCCACCCACAACGACACCCGCGGACCCGCCCACGGAGCGCGCAACGCCGCGACCCGTCCCGACCGCGACCACCACTTCACCCGCCTCTGGCGCCTCCAGCACAAGGAGGCCAAGGCCCTCCCCGCCTACGCGCTCGACGCCAAGGACCCCGCCGGCCTCGTGAAGATGCTCGCCCATCCCAACGGGTGGGTGCGCACCACGGCCAACCGCCTGATCAACGAGACGCGGCCCGCGACCGTCGCCCCGTCGCTCGCCACGATGCTCAAGACCGGCCCGACGAAGTACGCCCGCATCCAGGCGCTCCAATCGCTGAACAACCTCGGCCGTCTCGACGACGCGATGATCGTCGGCGCGCTGAAGGACGCCGACGGCGCCGTCCGCAAGAACGCCGCCCGTTTGGCCGGCGAACGCGGTTCCGCCGATGCCGGGGCCACGAAGGCCGTCGAAGCACTGCTGAACGACCCCGACGGACGCGCGAAGATCAACGCGCTGTCCGCTCTCGGCTCGCTCCCCGCGACGCGCGAGATCGCCGGCGCGGTCGTCGCCGCATGGCCGGACCTGAAGGACAAGTGGCTCGAATCCGCCGCCGTCGGCGCCGCCGCCAAGGCCCCGCTGCTCTATCTCGAGGCGTCGCTCTCCGCGAAGGACCCGGCGTTCTTGGCCGGCTTCGTCCCCCATCTCGCCCGCCTGGCGGCGAACCAATCCGACGCCGCCAAGGCGGCCCGCTTCGTGGCCTTGCTCGCTGCCGCGCCGGCCTCCGCCGACGGCCTCAAGCAGGCCGCGCTCGACAGCTACACCGCCGCGCTCAAGGGCGCGACCGCACCCGCTTGGGACCCGGCGCTCGCCGCGTCCTTGAAGTTGCTCCTCGCCTCGGGCCGCACCGCCGGTTCCGTGCTGCCGCTGGTCGCCCGCTGGGATACCGACGGGAAGCTCTCCGCCGAGGTGAAGCCCGCCGTGGCGCGCGCCGAGACGCAGCTCGCCGACGCCTCGCTCGGCGACGTAGTGCGCGGCCAGGTCGCCGCCAATCTCATCGGCGTCCGCAAGCTCGATGCCTC
>JANNAJ010000738.1:0-8436 GCA_031384285.1 Verrucomicrobiota bacterium | reverse complement strand
GGCGATCTTGGCCTTGATGGGTTCCGGACCGTAGTCGCCTTCGGCGCGGACCTGGTTCTGGCGCAGCTCGGCGACCAGACCCTTGGCGTGGCCCACGAGGCGTTCGTCGTCGCCGATGGTGACGACGCGGACCTGGTCGGGCGCGAGCCAGAGGGGGAAGTTGCCGGCGTAGTGCTCGATGAGGAACCCGATGAAGCGCTCGTGCGTGCCGAGGGGCGCGCGGTGGATGCAGAGCGGGGTCTTGTCGGTGTTATCGCGGTCGCGGTAGGTCAGGCCGAACTTGGCGGGCACGGCGAAGTCCACCTGGTTCGTGGCGATGGTGAATTCGCGGCCGATGGCGCTCCAGACCTGGACGTCGATCTTGGGCCCGTAGAAGGCGGCTTCGTTGGCCACTTCCACGAAGTTGATGCCGGACTCGATGAGGACCTTGCGGACCATGTCCTCGGTCTTTTTCCAAAGCTCGGGTTCGTTGACGAACTTCTGGCCGAGGCGCGCGGGATCGTGCGTGCTGAAGCGCATCTGATACTTCTCGATGCCGAAGATCTTGAAGTATTTCAGATACATCTCGTTCACCGCGCGGAACTCGTCGGCGAACTGCTCCGCGGTGCAGTAGAGGTGCGCGTCGTTCATGTTCATGGCGCGCACGCGCATGAGGCCGAAGAGCTCGCCCGACTGCTCGTAGCGGTAGTTGGTGCCGTATTCGGCGAGCCGCAGCGGCAGGTCGCGGTAACTGCGCGGCTCCGCCGCGAAGATGCGGTGGTGGTGCGGGCAGTTCATGGCTTTGAGATAGTAGCGCTCGGGGCCCTCACCGTATGCGCTCAACAAGGCGGAGCGAAAATCTTCCAAGCCCCATTCCTTCACGGTGCTCAAGAACTCGGGAGCTAACTTTGACTCCAATGCCGCAACAGATTCGTATGCCAAATCGTGGTCGGCTCCACCCTTTGAAAGAGAAGGCAGAATACCTTGTGCGATCAAAGCTTCCCGTAGATTCGCGACAATCGTTTGCCTTTGCTCGGCGCGTTCCGCAGGTGGTTGAAAACACGACGACGACTCTCGTAGCTCTATCGCCGGGAACATCGAGTCCGCGTAATACGGCAGATGGCCTGACGTCTTATACATCTTCTCCTTGGCGAGGTGCGGCGTCTTCACGCGCACGTAGCCGGCGAGGAACTCGGTCTCCTTGGCCAGCTTCTCCAGCTCCTCGACCAGCACCGCGCCCTTTGGCAGCCATAGCGCGAGGCCCGGTCCCACGTATTCCGCGTCGAAGGCGAACAGGCCCATCTCCGCGCCGATCTTGCGGTGATCGCGCTTCTTGGCCTCCTCCTGGAGCGCAAGCCAGTTGTCCAGCTCCTCCTTGTTCTTGAAGGCCGTGCCGTAGAGGCGTTGGAGCTGCGGGTTCTTCTCGTTGCCGCGGAAATAGGCGCTGGCGACGCGCACCATCTTGATGCCGCCGGGCTTCACGTTGCCGGTGCGCATGACGTGCGGCCCGGCGCAGAGGTCCACGAACTCGCCGTTCTGGTAGAAGGTGATGGTCTCGCCCTCGGGGATGTCGCCGAGGCGCTCGACCTTGAAGGTCTGGCCCTTGGTCTCGAAGTAGGCGCGGGCTTCCTCGCGGGTCTTCACCGATTTCTCGAAGACCTGGTTCTCCTTGGTGATCTTGCGCATCTCCTCCTCGATCTTCGGGAAGTCGTCGGGCGAGAAGCGGTGCTGAGGTCGAAGTCGTAGTAGAAGCCGTCCTCGGTGGCCGGGCCGATGTCGAGCCGGGCATCGGGCCACAGGCGGAGGACGGCGGTGGCGAGGATGTGCGCGCAGGAATGGCGGAGGCGCATCAGCTCGTTGGCCAGCTCGCGCTGGTCGAGCGTCTTGCGCTGCACGTCGGTCTTGGCCGCCTCGAAGGCGGGCTGCGGGGGCGCGGGCGGTTGCTGGGATGCGTCGTTCATGGGGAAAAGGGAATCAACAGCGAAGGTGCGAAGGCGCGAAGAAGACGAAGAATTTGAATCTGGAAAGCAGGAAAGCAGGACCGAAGCAGTGTTCTTCCTGCTTTCCAGATTGTTTTTTCCGGACTTCGCATCTTCGCGTCTCCGCTGTTCAATTTGATCGGCTTTGGAAACAAAAACGCCCCGGACCGGTTCAGGTGCGAGGCGTGAGGCGTCCGGCAGCAACGGGCTGTGGACGCTAGTCGGTAGTCGTCGTCTTGACGGCGGCGGAATTCACACGGGGATGAAGCCGGAACCTGGCGCGCGAGGCAACGGGATTTTGCAGCGGCAACGGTTCGCGATGGCCGGGACTCCCGGCACGGGGCTAGGGTCGGAGCCACGAAGATGAAGCCCATCATTCTCTGCGCCCTGTGCGTCCTCCTGCCCTGCGCACGCGCTGTCACCGTGACGAACGGCTCCTTCGAGGAGAACGTCACCGAGGGCGGCTCGACCTACCAACCGCTTTATCCTGGCTTCACCGGGCTCCCGGGCTGGCGCTTCAGCGCCGAGCCCGACCCGGTGCTCATCGGCACGCCCGACGACACCTATGCCTACAAGACGCCGTTCGGACGCTGGCAGGTGGACCTGAGCGGATCCAACAACACCACCGGCGGCTGGCTGGAGACGGACGTGACCGGGCTGACTCTTGGTGCGGATTACCGGCTGGAGTTCGCCATCGGCGTGAGCACGGCATTTCTGGCGAGCGGTCCGCCGGCGATGAAAGTGCGGATCGGCGGGACGGTGACGGCGTTCACCGCGGCGCCGAGCCGGATCATCGAATGGCAGCCGCATGGCGTGGATTTTCGCGCGACCGCGGCCTCGATGGTCGTGCGTTTCGAGAACACCTCACCGACCGGGACCGGCCTGATCTCGGTGGACAACGTGACGGTGCGCGACCTCGTCCTGCCCCCGCAGGTCTCCCTTGATCGGCGCCCGGACGGGCGGCTGCGGCTAGAGTTCCGCGGCGCGCTCGAGAGCAGCCCGGACCTCCGCGGTTGGACCCCAGAGCCGACCTTGTCCACCGGCACATTGCTGCTGCCGGGCCAAGCCGCGCGTTTCTACCGCGCGGTAGGAAACTGAGGGAGGTTCGGCCGATTCCTCGGTTCGCCGTCGCGGTGCGGCAGTCGTTCCAGGATCGTCGGGTTGCAAGGCTTCTACTTCAGGTCGACCCGCTTGCCGGTGCGGGCGGACTTGCGTGCCGCATCCAGGATCTCGGTCACGACGAGGTTCACCTCCAGCGAGGAAAGGCCGGAGGGTTTGAGTTCTCCCCGCACGACCGCCGCGAGGTAGGAGAGCGGATCGGCTTGGGCGCCCGTCAGCGGCGCAGGCGTCGTCTCCGTCTCAGGAGTCTGGCGCGTGCGCAGCGTGAGCGAATCCTTCCGAGGCACCATGATCTGGCCGGTCTGCCCGTAGATCTCCATGTCCTTTCGGTCGATGGCCCAGTTCCACGAGCCTTGGATGATCCCTTGGGCGTGCGGATAGGTGAGCACGATGGTCGCCTCGTCATCCACCTTGGGATAGACGTCGGGCTTGATCTTCTGGGTCACGGCGAAGACCGAGGTCGGACGTTGTCCATGCATCAGCCAAGTGATCAGGTCGGCGCCGTAGCAGCCGAAATCCGTGAGAGCGCCGCCGCCGTTGAGCACGGGGTCGGTCAACCAGTCGAGGAATTCTGCCGAGCAGCCGATCTCCTTCGGCCCGCGATGTCCGTCATGCACCACCACCTTGCGGAGGTCGCCGATGGCGTGCTGGTCGTGGACGAGGGAATACGCCGCGTGGTTGGCCGGATACCAGGTCGTCTCGTAGTTCACGAGCACCTGGATTCCGCCCTTCTTCGCGGCGGCCTGGATGGCGCGCGCGTGCTCCATGCTCACGGCGAGCGGCTTCTCCATCATCACGGTGAGGCCGTGGGCGGCGCATTCCTCGACGACCCGCTTGTGTTCGAAGGTGCTGGTGAAGGTCGCGACCGCCTGCACGTGGGTGTGGCGGAGCAGTTCGGCCAAGCTGGGGTAGAACAGGTCCGCGTCGAGTTGGTAGGCCTTCGCATAGCGCGCCACCAACGTCGGGTCCGGTTCCACGATGCCCGCCAGTTGGATGTCGCTGCGGCCGCGCGCGGCCGGGATGAACCCACGGGCATGGTCGTGCGTGAGCCCGACGATGGCGAAGCGCACAGGGGGCTTCGGCTCATCAGCGGGGACGCGTAGGATCGCGGCCAAGGACAAGGCGACGGCAAGGAAGCAGCGGATGCTCATGGGTCTGGTGACGGGCCTTACGCTAGGAGGGCTTCGGTGCCCGGGACAACAATTTCAACCGCCACTCCACCGGCGATCAGTGCCCGCCTTGGTTCTTGTCGGCATGGCAGACCATGTCGATGACCACCGCGCTCGCGAGGATGAGCACGTCGTCCTCGCCGGCATCGATGTCCACGCCGTAGGTGTCGGTCCACGAGAACCACCGCTTGCTCACGGTGGCGACGGTGCGGCCGTGGCGCTCGAAGGTGTATTCGTGGTCGAGGAAACTGCCTTGCGCCTCCAGGTCGTCGGGACCCGGCACGTCCACGGTGAACTTGCAGCGCAGCAGCGTGAACAGGTGCTTGCGGACCTCGGCGAACACGCGTCCTTCACGTTCGATGGAGTAGGTCGGTCCCCAAGCGAGCAGCTTCTGCCGGATGAAGGCGAGCTCGTCGCCCTGCATGTCCTGGAACGACAGCTTGTCGCCCCAGCTGAAGGCACGGCCATCCACGAAGAACACGTCCTTGCCGTCCGCGTCGCGGATCTTGAAGTCGTCGCCCCAGCTCCAGAACTTCTGCTTCAGCACGTAGCGCATACGGGGAAGAGGTTAACAGCGAAGGCGCGAAGGCGCGAAGGAAACGGAGAGGTTGAATCTGGAAAGCAGGAAGGCCCCGATTGTATCCTGCTTTCGTGCTTTCCAAATCCTCTTTTCCGGACTTCGCGGCTCCGCAGTTCTTGTTCATCGGAAGGGGCAACAGCGAAGGCGCGAAGGTGGGGACAATGGATTCGGAAAGTAGGACAGAGGCAGTCGTCTTCCGGTTTCCCAGATCTTCTTTGCTTCACTTCGCACCTTCGCGTCTTCGCTGTTCACGTTCATCGGCTTCGGAGACCAGAACGCCTCGGACCGGTCCAGGCGCGAGGCGTGCCGCGAGGTACGATGCATTCGTCGTTCGACACCCGGACGCCGATCGTGGTTCCTTTCGCGCCCATGAAACAGTCCCTCGTCACCCTCGACATGGAAGGCGTGCTCACCCCGGAGATCTGGATCGCCGTCGCCGAAAAGACGGGCATCCCGGAGCTGCGCCGAACGACCCGCGAGGAGCCGGACTACGACAAGCTCATGCGCTACCGGCTGGAGATCCTCGACCGCCACGGGATCCGGCTCTCGGACATCCAGGCCGTGATCGCCACGCTGCCGCCGCTGCCGGGCGCGCTCGAGTTCCTCCGCGAGCTGCGGACGCTGGCGCAGGTGATCGTCCTTTCCGACACCTTCGAGCAGTTCGCGCAGCCGTTCATGCGCCAGCTCGAATGGCCGTCGCTCTTCTGCCACCGGCTGGTGGTCGCGGACGACCGGATCACCGGCTACCAGCTCCGCATGGTCGACCAGAAGCGTCAGTCGGTGCGCGCGCTCCAGCTGCTGAACTACCGCGTCCTCGCGGCCGGCGATTCGTACAACGACACGACGATGCTGCTCCAGGCCGACCACGGGTACCTCTTCCACGCGCCGGAGAACGTCCGCCGCGAGTTCCCGCAGTTCCCGGCGTTCGACGACTACGGCGCTCTGCTCGCGGCGATGAAGTCGAAGCTCTGAGCTGGAACCCTGCGATTGGATCCGGGTGGCACGGCCAACTTGGCCTGTCGTGGCGGACGCCCCGCCTGCCGCTCTGGGTGCGCCGGGAATGCACCCTTGGGTGGGCGCGCTACCGGTTCCGAAACTCGGCGGCAAGTTGCCGCCGAGAACGGCCAAGTTGGCCGTGCCACCCGGATCCATCTGCTTGTTCCGGCTGAGTGGGATCGCCCAGGAGGTCGGCGGATTGGATCTGGCATCGCCGGACGGCGCGGATCCGAGCGTCAACCCTCGGCCTTGGAGTCGCGGCCCAGAAGATCGGCGACGGCATGGCGCGGTTCCTTGCCCGCGTAGAGCATCGCGCGGACCTCGGCGATGATGGGGCAGGGGACACCGAGGCGGTCCGCCAACTCGCCCGCGCTGCGTGCGGTCGGATGGCCTTCGACGGCGGTCCGGGTGGCGGCGAGGATCTCGGCGGCCTTCTCGCCCCGGCCGATGCGTTCGCCGAAGGACCGGTTGCGGCTCAGCTTGCTGAAGCACGTCACAGTCAGGTCGCCCAGGCCGCTCAGGCCGGCGAAGGTCTCCGGCCGCGCCCCGCAGCTCACGCCCAGCCGCGACATCTCGGCGACGCCGCGCGTGATGAGCGCGGCCTTCGAGTTGTCGCCGAAGCCGAGCCCGTCGCAGACGCCTGCGGCGATGGCGATGACGTTCTTCAGCGCGCCGCCCAACTCGACGCCGATGAGGTCGTTGCCGGTGTAGACGCGGAAGGCCGGGCGGTGGAACACGCCTTGCACGGTCCGCGCCGCCTCGGCATCGCGGCTGGCGGCCACCACGGCCGTGGGGACCCCTCGCGCCGCCTCCATGGCCAACGACGGCCCGGACAATGCCGCGAGCCGGGCCGCCGGCATCGTCTCCTCCAGCACGCCGCACATCGTCAGACCGCTCTGCGCCTCGATGCCCTTGGTGACGCTGACGACGAGGCGGGAAAAGCCCGACAGCCGGGTGGCCAGCTCGCGGAAGGCTTTGCTCGGCACGGCGAGCACCAGCATCTCCGCGTCCGCCGCGGCCGCCGCGAGGTCCGGCTCGAACCGCAGGTCCGCCGGCAACGGGATACCGGGGAGATAGCGTTCGTTGACGCGGTCGCGCGCGGCGTCGGCGAGATGTCCGGCATCGTGTCCCCAGACGGTGACCGCGTGGCCGTTCTGATGGGCGACCAAGGCGAGCGCGGTGCCCCAGGCGCCGGCGCCGATGACGGAGACCTTCATCGGCGGACCTCCTCCGGCGCGGCGGACGCGGCCGGCTTCTTGACGAACCGGGCCTCGGTCCCGGCGAGCAGGCGCTGGAGGTTGGGCTTGTGCTTCCAGATGGCGAGCAGCGACAGCACGAGGGTGAGCACGACGACGGGAAGGGGCTGGTGGGTGAGCGCCGCCGCGACCGGCAGCGCGCCGGCGGCGCAGACGCTGGCGAGCGACACGTATCGGCTGGCGGCGAAGACCAGCAGCCACACGGCGACCGTCGCCAGCAGCGCGCCGGGGACCAGCGCGGCGAAGGCCCCGGCGGAGGTCGCGACGCCTTTGCCGCCCTTGAACCCGAGCCAGCAGGGGTAGTTGTGGCCGAGCACGGCGCAGAGCGTGGCCACGAGCGCGATCCACGCCGGATCCGGCGAACCCAGCGCGGGCCGGGACAGCAGCGACGGCAGCACCAGCACGGGCAGGGCGCCTTTCAGGGCGTCGACGAGCAGGACGAAGATCCCCGGGCCTTTGCCGAGCACGCGGAAGACGTTCGTCGCCCCCATGTTGCCGGAGCCGGCCTTGCGGATGTCCACGCCCTTGGCGCGGGCTACCAGGAATCCGGTCGGCAGGGAGCCCGACAGATAAGCGATCAGAGCGGCCGAGAAGAGACCGAGAAGCGACACGGGCGGATTGGTAGCGGTCGGACACGCCCGCTGCCAGCGCGGACTGATCCGCGGATCACCGGCACGTCCGACGGTCGCTTGCCTCGGCCGCGACCGTTCCGTAACGTCCCCGCTTCTTTCTATGGCGTTCCTCAACGACAACTATCTCAAGCTCAAGGCCGGTTACCTCTTCCCCGAGATCGGGCGCCGGGTGAAGGCGTTCACCGAGGCCAACCCCGACGCCGCCAAGCGGCTCATCCGTTGCGGCATCGGCGATGTCACCGAACCGCTGCCTCCGGCCGTCATCGCCGCGCTGCACAAGGCCGTGGACGAGATGGGCGAGCGCTCGACCTTCCGCGGCTACGGCCCTGAGCAGGGCCATGATTTCCTCCGCGCCGCCATCGCGCAGAACGACTACCGCGCCCACGGACTGGACGTCGCGGACGACGAGATCTTCGTGAGCGACGGCTCGAAGTGCGACTGCGGGGCCATCCTCGACATCCTCGGCGACCGCAACGTCGTGGCCATCAGCGACCCGGTCTATCCGGTGTACGTGGACACCAACGTCATGGTCGGCCACACCGGCGACGCCGACGCGAACGGGGCCTACGCCGGTCTCGTGTACCTCCCGTGCACCGCGCAGAACGGCTTCATCCCCGAGCCGCCGAAGGAGCACGCGGACGTCATCTATCTGTGCTCGCCCAACAACCCGACCGGCGCCGCGGCGACGCGCGCGCAGCTCGAGGCGTGGGTGGAGTACGCGCTGGC
>JANNAJ010000700.1:0-3396 GCA_031384285.1 Verrucomicrobiota bacterium | reverse complement strand
GCCGCACTCCAAAACCTCGCGGAATCCGCAAGGGGCCGGCGATGTCGCGGCAGCGTCCTGGAGTGCGGTAGTCCTCTACCGCTTTGCCCCGGGGTCACCGCGGTGCGAGCGCCATCAGCAACGCGGCTCGCCCCCGGAAGTCCGGGAAGCACAGATCGGCGCACTGTTTGCGGACGCGTGGCGGCTGCGGGTCGGGAGACCCGCGCTCCCGGGCCCGTCCGGATCGCGGTTGAATCCGCACCGCTGTTCTCGTAGTCCTTGGGCACCATGCTCCGACCGCGGAAACGCTACACCGTCCACGACCTCCGCCAGCTCAAAGGCAAACGCTGCCTCACGCATATCCACGTCAAGTCTCCCGAGGAGGCCGCCGCGGCGGAACAGGCGGGCGTGGACCTGATGAGCTGCAGCTTCGATTCGCCCGAGGCGCAGGCGCGGTTGCCGCTGCTGGTCGCGGCGGCGCCGACCCGCTTCCTGTCCGCGGCCACGCCACCCGTTCCTGCCGCGGCCTCACGCCGGGACAGGCGCTTGCGAAACTGGAAGCGGCTGCCCCCGGGTTCGGCCGGGCAGCGCGCGAACGCTCCAGGCGGAAGCGCGTACGGAGAACCGCTGCCTTGATACGTTGACGCATGCGCCCGTCTGCCCAACCGCGAATCCGGAAGCGGGAGAGGCGCACCGGACGCAACCCGGGGCCATCGCGGGTGCATAACTCTTGGATGCCGAGCGATCTCCAGCGAAACTGCATGGCGTCGGCCGAATCGAGGTGCGCTGCAGCTCCTTGACCCGATCTTCAACGAACGTGCGCCCGCTCTCAGCAAACTTTATGAAGCCCATCCTGGCTCTGCTCATCACTCTCGCCTCTGCCGGGCTGTGTCCGCTCCAAGCCGCGGAACCGCCGGAGGCAGCTCTTGCCGGCTACCGCGCCGAACTGGCGGCCTGCCGGGCGGCGCATGGCGGGAGCTACGATGTGCCGGACGTGAAGTTCTTCCTCTTCGGCATGGGCGCACGGATGAAGCTGCTCTACCGCGACGGCATTCTTTTCGACGCGAGGAGCGGGAAGGAACTGCATCGGTGGAAAGTGCGGAAGGAGACGATCGTGCCACAGGACTATTTGGTCGCGCTGGACACGGAGGATGCCGGCGCGGGCATCACGCTGCGTGAAGACGCCGAGGCGGTGTGGCTGGAGCAGGGCGGACAGCGCACGGCGGTCGAGGGGACCCGGTCGCCGGTGAAGTTGCCGGACTTTGCCGGGAAGCGGTTCCCGCGCGTGCTGCGCGTGCTGCATCAGGAGATGCTCGTCAACATCGTCGAGGCCGGGCCGGTGCCGAACTTCTTCGTGTATCAGAAACCGTGGTATCGCGACGGCGCGATGATGGCTCTGGCGCTCGGCGAGACGGGCAACCTCGACCTGCTCAAGCCGTGGATCCTCGGCCTGCGCGAGCCGTTCGACAAAAACAACAAGGGAGAGACCGAGGCGGACAACCTCGGGCAAGCGCTTTTCCTCGTCTCGCTCGTGGCCGACAAAAGTCATCCGCTCGTCGCGAAGGTGCTCGCGGAAGTGCCGCGCTTCGAGAAGACGACCGCGACGGGCAAGCACATCCTGGGTCGCTCCGATTTTGCCGACCATCCCGTGTACCAGACGAAGTGGCTGAAGTTCGGCCTGCGCGCGCTCGGCCTGCCGGACGGCTACACGATCCCGGATGTCGC
Organism: Verrucomicrobiota bacterium; assembly: GCA_031384285.1. GTDB lineage: Bacteria > Verrucomicrobiota > Verrucomicrobiia > Limisphaerales > UBA9464 > CAIVQB01. Next base: position 1,692 of record JANNAJ010000700.1, on the reverse strand, counting down.
CGACAGCTACGGCGCGCTCTTCTGGATGGCCTACCGCGACCAGCATGTCGCCGGCAAGGACAGCGACGACCGGGGCCCGTATCCGTATCTCGGCTGGGCCAGCGACCATTTCCACGGCACGAGACTCAGCCCGCTCAGCAACCGCGACTACCCGCTGACCTGGGAGAAGAACGCCAGCGAAGCGAACTACGGCGGGCTAAAAATCATCGCCCCGATCCTCGCCGAAAAGAAGATCTCCCCGCCCCACACCTGGCACGCGGCCGAAGCCTTCCTCCTGTTGCTCGGAGAGTGAACGCGCGCCGATGATCCCACGAACGAATCGAAGCCGTCATGAAGACCAACCGAAGAGACTTCCTGCAGACCACCACGAGCGCCGGCGCGTTGATGGCATTGGCCGGCCCAGCGGCATTGTCCGCGCGGACGCCGGGCGCCGCGCCGAAGAAGACGGTGCGCGTGGGGTTCGTTGGCGTCGGCGTGAAAGGCTCCTCGCATGTGGGCCACTTGCTGCGCATGGAAGGTGTGGATCTGCGCGCCGTGTGCGACATCGTCGACCTCCAATGCCGAGAGGTGCAGGAGCAGGCGAAGCGCCTGGGCCTGAGGCCGCCCAAGATCTATTCAAGGGGTGAGCGGGATTTCGAGCGGATGTGTGCCGAGGAGGACTTGGACCTTGTCTATACCGCCACGCCCTGGGAATGGCATGTGCCCGTGTGCCTCGCCGCGATGAAGAGCGGCAAGCACGCCGCCACCGAGATCCCCGCCGCCCACACGATCGAGGAATGCTGGCAGCTCGTGGAGACCTCCGAGAAGACCCGCCGGCATCCCTGCATGATGGAGAACGTCAACTACATGCCGGATGAGCTCGTCATCTACAACATGGTCCGGCGCGGCGTGTTCGGGGAACTGGTCCACGGCGAGGGCGGCTACCTGCACGACACCCGCAACCTGAAGTTCGCGACCGTCGGCGACGGCCTCTGGCTGGGCAACCACCATGCCTTGCGCAATGGCAACCTGTACCCCTGCCACGGCATCGGGCCGCTCGCGTGGTACATGGACATCAACCGCGGCGACCGGTTCGATCACCTCGTCTCGATGAGCTCCAAGGCGCGCGGTCTCGATCTCTACGCCGAGGCGCACCTGCCCGCCGGCCATCCCAAGCGGCAGCGCAAGTACCTCAACGGCGATGTGAACACCTGCCTCATCCGCACCGCGAACGGCCTCACCATCACGCTCACCCACGACACCGATTCGCCGCGCCCCTACAGCCGCATCAACCTGGTGCAGGGCACCAAAGGCCTCGTCAGCGGCTGGCCGCAGATGGCGGTCAGCCTGGAGATCCCGGGCAACCCGCATCCCACCTGGCTGCCCGGCGACAAGTTTCGCACCGAGCACGAGAGCGCTCTGCGGACCCATGCCAAAGAGGTCCATGCGAGACTGCCGGGCATCGCGAAAGACTTCGGTCGCATCCTCGAAGGCGCGGTCTGGCACTATGGCCCGGACCATGAAGTGCGCGAAGGTGATTTCCTCGAAGACCACCGTCTCGTCGATGCTCTCCGCAGCGGGGTCGCCCCCGACTTCGATGTCTATGACGCCGCCACCTGGAGCTCCATCGCCGTGCTCAGCGAGAAATCCGTCGCCGACCGCAGCCGCCCCGTGGACTTCCCGGATTTCACCAAGGGCAAATGGAAGACCTCC
>JANNAJ010000691.1:0-1842 GCA_031384285.1 Verrucomicrobiota bacterium | reverse complement strand
GCGCGCGGTTGAGCTCGCCGTGCGAGCTGCTGGATCCGACGACGGCGCTGGCGTTGCCGCCCGGGTCCCGCGAGCACGCCGCCGGTTCCATCGGTGCGCTCGGACTGGCGTTCGGCCTCGCCGACGCGCGCGGGCTGCCGTTCGACTTCCTCAAACCGAAACGTCCCGCGGTCCAGCGGGACCTCCGGAAGATCCGCATCCTCTCCGGGCTCGCGGCAACGGTCGTCGTCCTTGCGGCCCTCTTCGGGCTGCGCGCCTATCTCGTCGGCAAACGCGAGGCCGTCCTCGCCGCCGCCAGGGCCGAGCTGGCCGACGCCGAGAAGAAGCGCCCGGTCTACCGGAAGATGATCCTGCAGGCCGGCGTCGTGGACGACTGGATCAAGGCCGACCGCGATTGGCTGGTCCACTACGCCTATCTCACGTCGGTCCTCCCGCCGAGCGAGGAGGTCTACCTGACGTCGCTCGCGATCAGCGGCCAGGGATCCGTCCGCCTCGCCGTGCAGGCGCGGAGCGGCGAGACCTTGGCGCGCCTCGACAAGCAGCTGCGCGCCGCCGGCTACGACGTGAAGCCGGTCGCGATCACGCCGGGGCCGGACCGCTTCGGCTACGAGTTCCGTTCGACCGTCGAGCTGACCGTGCCCGACAAGCTCAAGATAGACCTGCACAAGGTGAGGCCCGCCGTCCGCCCGATCGACGATGTGTCGCTCGAGGCCTCGGCCTACAAGCGAGGTGGCGCATGAACCCGCGCGAGAAGATCATGGCCGCCGCCGTCGGGGGCGTCGCCGCCCTCGTGCTCGTCGTCTCGGGCGTGCGGTCCGTGCTGTTGGGCCCGTTGCGAGAGATCGACAAGACCACCGCGGTCGTGCGCGAGAAGATCGCGAAGATCCAGGCCGACCGCCGCGCGTACTTCGTCGCCGAGGACAAGCTCAAGACCGTCGCGATGCGGACCTTCGCGGACAGCGTCGATCCCGCGAGCGCGAAGTCCGGCGAGATCCTCACGCAGCAGATCCTTGCGACCGGGCTGGAGGAATCGGATTTCACCCGCCTGCCGATCCAGCCGCGGAAGCTCCGCGGCGCCTACGAGCTGGGCTGGAACGTCCAGGGCGACGGACCGCTCACCAACGTGGTGAACCTGTTGTTCCTCCTGAACGAATCCCCGTGGCTGCACCGCACGGAGAACCTCACCGTCGCGAACGGCGACGCGCCGGGCAGCGTGCGGGTCCGCTTCCGCTACCTCACCCTCGTGCTGGACCCGGCGCCCGAAGTCGTGCGGACCAACCTCGCGCCGGCCCGCACGCTCGAATCGCCCGAACGGCACCTGCTCAACAACATCGTCTCGCGCGACATCCTGCGGCCCTACATCAAGCGTCCGCCGGCGCCCGTCCTCCCCGGACAGCCGCCGCGGCCGGCGTCCAAGCCCGGGGTGCCGCCCGGCCCGGAGACCTTCCGCGTCGTCTCGTTGTCCGAATGGCGCGGCCAACCGGAGGTCCACGTGCGCGACCTCTCGGCCGGCAAGACCGTCCGCTACCGGCCCGGTGACGAGCTCGCCGGCGGCACCATCGCGATGGTCGATTACCGGTCGCTGCCGATGCCCGGCAACTCGCTGCTCATGTCCTCCAGCCGGTTGATCCTCAAGGTCGGCGCCGACTACTACGCCGTCGAGCGCGGCCGCACCCTCGCCGAAAAACGTCGGCTGGACGCTTCCGAACTTCCTCCCGCACTGGCCCCAGCGGCCGCGAAACCCCTCTCCTCCTCCAAGCCATGAAACCCATCCGACTGGTCCTCCTCGGTGCTAGCCTGCTGGCCGGCCTCACGCTCGGCGCGCAGGACGCCGCCCGGCCG
>JANNAJ010000682.1:0-1768 GCA_031384285.1 Verrucomicrobiota bacterium | reverse complement strand
CAAGGGCGAGTTCGCCCTGCCCGAAGGCCTTCCTCCCGGGAAGTACACGCTCGAGGCCAACCATGCGAAAGCCGGCACGGTCACCGCGGAGATCGAGGTCGCCGCCGGCAAGGGCGCCGCGGTCACCTTCGAGCTGGGCGTCAAGTGACGCCCAGCCCGTCGGGTGAGATTGGAAGTGGCGGACACGGCTGGTGGGGTAGCGCAGACTGGCAGTCTGCTGTATCGCGGGTTGGCAACCCGCCGGGCGTTGATGTCACCAGGGCGAAGGGATTGCCGCCGCCTTGGCCGGCTACCAGCCGGCGACACGGCAGACTGCCGGTCTGCGCTACTTCCGTCGCTTCGGATCGCACCCCCAGCCCGTCGGGTGCGATCCGCTCGGCCCGCTCGTAGCGCAGGTTTGCAACCTGCCGTTTCGCCGAGTTGCACTCGGCAGGGCGTCGGCAAGGCCCGATCGCTCACCTGCCGCAGCGCCTGCGGACCCCGGATCCGCGATACTTCAGAGTCTGGCTCTGCGCTACTTCCGCCGCAGTGTCCGCCGCTTCGGATCGCACCCCGGGCCCGTCGGGTGCGATCCGCTCGGCTCACTCGAAGATATCGCCGGCGGGGCGGGCCATCTTGCCCCACTTCTCCCAGCCCGGGATCGGGTGTTCCTTCATGATCTCCTCGACCATGTAGAAGTCGGACCGGGCCTTGGTCTTCTCGCGGATCTTGGCGACCTGGGCCGGTTTGATGAACGGCAGGTTGTTGCCGAAGGATTGGCGCACGTAGCTGATCACCCCGGCGACCTCCTCATCGGTCAACATGCCGGCGAAGCCGACCATCGGAGGCACACCGTTGGTCGGTCCGAGGCGTTGTCCGCCCAGCTCCAACGGGCCCCAAAGCCCCTTCAGCACGACCTTGATCAACCGCTCGTCGTGGACCAGCCACGGGTTGCCGGGCACGTTGAGCGGCGGATAGATGCCGGGCGTGCCGGTGCCGGCGGGCTGATGGCAGGTGGCGCAATGCGCGTCGCGGTGGAAGACCTCCTTGCCCAGCGCGTAGACCTTCGCCTCGGCGGCATCCAACGGGCGGGTCGGACCGTAGTCGCGCTTGTCCGCGGCGGGCGGAGCGGAACCGAGCTTGAAGGTGCCGGCGATGTAGTCGCGGGCGTTGGGGTTCGCGGCGATGGTCTGCGGCTCGGCCAACGAGAGGGCGGCGACGTCGTTCTTGAGCGTGGTCTCGAGAATCTGCTTGGTGACCGGGCTCATCCACTTGTCCATCGGATGCCGGAGCGCATCGAGGACGATCTTGGCGCCGTCCATGTTGTCGAGCCAGGAGGCCGCGACGATGGCTTCGAGGCGGACGCGTCCGTTCGGGTCGTTGGCTGCCTGGCGGAGGAGCGAGACGGCGTTCGGGACCTGGTGCGTGGTGTAGCGCAAGACGTGCGCGGCGACCGTGCGCGGCTGGGGTGAACGGGCGTTGAGGCAGGCGATGAGCAGGCCCGTGTCGGGCTTGTTCTGCGCCCAGGTGGCCCAGAGCGCCTCGCAGAGGTGGTGCTCATAGCGCGGATCCGATTTGTCGAGCTTGGCGGCCCACGCCTTGACGGCCGGGACGACTTCCGCCGCCGGATGCGCACGCAGTTCGCGGCGGGTACGGTAGCGGGTGCGGTACTCGGGCAGCTTCAAGTTCTCCAGCAACGCGGCCACGCTGGCGCCGGCGACCTGGGCGGGTTTCACGAGCGGCCGGGACGGATAAGTGACGCGGTAGATGCGGCCGTGCTCGTGGTCGC
>JANNAJ010000668.1:0-5888 GCA_031384285.1 Verrucomicrobiota bacterium | reverse complement strand
TTGCCGGTCTTCAGCAGGGCCAGCACGTCGCCCTTCTTCAGCCGCTGCCCGACCCCGACGAGGGACGGGACGTTCTGCGCCTTGTTGCCGGTGCGATCGATGCCGTGGCAGGCGGCGCAGATCTGCGTGAAGATCGCCTCGCCGCTCGACAGCGGCCCTCCGTCGGCGCGCTTCGTCTCCACCATGTTGAGCACCCACGGCATCTCGTTCGCGTTGACGTAGAGCACGCCGTCCGGATCGGCCGCCGCGCCGCCCCATTCCGCGCCGCCATCGAAGCCCGGGAAGATGATCGTGCCCTCGCGGCTCGGCGGCAGGAACTGCGCGTGCGGCCGCAATCTCACGAAGCGGTCGAGCACCTGGCGATGCGACGCGGGCGAGATGTCGGTGATCTCGTCGGCGGTGAAGAGTTGACGGGTGAACGGCGCGGGCTTGGTGGGCAGCGGCTGGGTCGGCCAGGCCGATTCGCCCTGGAGATCCGACATCGGCGCCGCCACCTCGCGCAGCGGGAAGACCGGTTCGCCGGTCTCGCGGTCGAACACGAAGACGTGCCCGGACTTCGTGACCTGGGCGACGGCATCCACCTTCTTCCCGCCGCGCGTGAGGGTCAGGAGATTCGGCGGCGCGGGCAGGTCTCGGTCCCAGAGATCATGCCGGACCAGCTGCTGGTGCCAGACGCGCCGACCGGTCCTGGCGTCGAGCGCGACCAGACAGTTGGCGTAGAGACCTTGGCCGATGCGGTTGCCGCCCCAGAAATCGAACGCCGCCGAGCCGGTCGGGCAGAAGACGAGGCCGCGTTTCTCGTCCAACGCGAAGCCCGTCCAGACGTTCACGCCGCCGATGTAGGTGTGCGCGTTGGGCGGCCAGGTCTCGTATCCGGGCTCGCCGGGCTGCGGGATGGTGTTGAAGCGCCAGACCAGCTTGCCGGTGCGCACGTCGTAGGCGCGGATGTGCCCGGGCGCCGCCGGCGCAGGCCCTTCGCCCAACCGCATGCCCATGATGAGCAGTTCGCCGTAGAGCACGCCCGGCGTCGTGGATTGCAGCGCGAGTGCGCCGACGTCGCGGCCGAGGTCGCGCTTGAGGTCGATCGAACCGGCCTCGCCGAACGAGGCCACGCGCCGTCCCGTCCGCGCGTCGAGGCAATGGAGGAAGTGGTCGTTGCCGTAGAAGATCCGCCGGTCCGCGCCGTCGGTCCAATGGACCAGCCCGCGGTTCACGCCGCTCTTGCCCGCCCCTTTCACGGACGCCGGGTCGAACCGCCACAGCTCACGCCCGCCGGCCGCATCGATCGCGAACACCTGGAGGTCCGGCGAGGTGCCGTAGAGCACGCCGTCGATGACCAACGGATTGCACTGGATCTGGGTCCGGTTGTTGGTGTCCGCGCCGCCGGCCCGGTAGGTCCACGCGACCTCCAGCTTGGCGACGTTCCGCGGTGTGATCTGCCGGAGCGCGGAGAAATGGCTGCTGGCCTTGTCGCCGAGATAGGTGCCCCAGTTTTGGTCGGAGGCCCAAGAGCAGTAATCAGTGAGCAGTGAAACAGTGATCAACGGCAGCAACAACCCGCGGCACATCGGCTTCAGCCGCTGGAAACTGAAAACTGAAAACCGGAACCTGATCACTTCGCCGTTCATACGAGCTCCTTGCCTCAGTAGCCGCCGGCCCCGATGGATCCTGCCTCCGCTTCGGACGCTTGCCCCGCCTGCTCCGCGGCTTCACGGCGGCGGTATTCGTCCATCATCGCCGCGGTCGCGGTCGCGCCGCAGCGGGATCCGCCGAGGTCGCGGACCTTGATGAGCCCGTCGAGGTCGCGCACGCCGCCGGCGGCCTTGACCTGCACCTTCGCCGACACGTTGGCCCGCATCAGCGCGAGGTCGTGCTCGGTGGCGCCCTTGTAGTTGTAGCTGCCGTCGGGCTGTTTCACGAAGCCGTAGCCGCTGCTCGTCTTAACCCACGCCGCGCCCGCGCGCTCGCAGATCCGGCAGAGCTTGACCTTGAACTCGTCGCTGCCCAGGCCCGCACCGCCCTTCGTCAGGTAGTCGTTCTCGAAGATGACCTTCACCTGCGCGCCATGCTTCGCCGCCTCGTCGCAGACGGCTTTCACATCGCTTTCGACATAGTCCCAGTCGCCACTGAGCGCCTTGCCGAGGTTGATGACCATGTCGATCTCGGCCGCGCCGTCCTTGCAGGCGAGCTCCGTCTCGTGGCGCTTCGACTGGGTCGCGCTGTTGCCGTGCGGGAACCCGATGACCGCGCCGACGAGCACGCCGGTGCCGCGGAGCAGGTCGGCCGCGCGTCTCACGGCGTAGGGCTTGATGCAGACCGAGGCGACGCCGTACTTGGCGGCCAGCCGGCAACCGTCGTCGAGCTCCTGGTCCGTCATCGTCGGATGCAGGAGCGAGTGGTCGATCATCTTGGCGAGCTGCTCGTAAGAATACTTCATGGTCGGATGTGCGGAGAAGAACGGCCCAGACAGCGGCGGGCAAGCGAGAGTTGGCGGGCGCCGGGGCGATGAAGGGCACTACTTCAGCGTCTTCAGGTAGCGGACGATGTCGGCGACCTGGGCGTCCTGGAGCCCGACCGCGAGCGGGGGCATGACGGACCGGCCTTCGACGTAGCCGGCGGCCTTGATCTCGCCGATCGGGATGCTGCGCGTGCCACCGCCCATCGACATCAGCGTGACGCGGCTCTCGTCCAGGCCCTTGCGGAAGCCTTCCGCCTTGGTGCCGTTGGTCAGCTCGACGCGGTAGGCGCGGAAGACGTTCTCGATCGCGGCGTCGGGATCGAGGATCGCCGTGATGAGCGCTTCGGTGTCCCGGCTGGCGGCACCATCGAGCGGCGGTGCGAGCGCTACGCCTTTGTCGCCGATGCGGTGGCAGGCGAGGCAGAGCGTCCGGACGAGGCCCTGGCCGGGGTCGGTCGGCTTGGAAGCGCCGGCCGCGACCGCGGCCTGGACGGACGCGATCCGGCGAGCCGTCGCGGCGGCCTTCTCCGGCGAGCGCACCAGTTGCGTGGCGATGACCTGGTCCCAACGCGGATCGGTCGGCTTGGCGGCCGGATGCTTGTCGGTGACGAGCAGGGCGAGGAAGTCTTGGAAGGCGCGTTCATACGCGCCGCCGAGCGCGAGGAAAGGTCCGTTCCAGCCGTCGACCTTCCTTGCGTCGGCCGGGCCGGCGCTCCATGTGCGGAACGGTTCCAGATCGGTCGCGGCGGCGCCGGCGCGGCGGAAGTACCGGAGGACGGCGTAGCGGACGGACCAATCGGTCTCCGCGGCGAGCGGGCGCAAGAGCGGGGCCGCGATGCCGGTCCCGACCCTGAGCGAGGACAGCGCGCGGACGGCTTCCCGGCGCAGGTCGGAGTCGCTGCTGGCCAACATCTCCTTCCACAGACCGGCGTCGAAGGCGCCGATGTCCTCCAACGACCACAGCGCGTGGATGCGCGCATCGGACGACGTCGCGGCGTCGCGGACCATCGTCGCAAGGGCGGGCGCGGTGGACCGGGCGTCGCGGGCGGCGATCTGGTGCCACGCGGCGCGCATCTCCCACGTGTTGTCCGCGGCAAGGTGGCGGACGAGCCCGGCATCGGGCACACGGGTGAGATCGGGGATCGCGCGGGCCGTCTGGCCACGGTGGCGGACGCGCCAGATGCGGCCGCGGGTCTTGTCGCGACCGGGATGGTCGCGCGCGACCTCGTTGTGCGAGATGATGCGGTTGTACCAATCGGTGATGTAGAGGCAGCCGTCCGGCCCGAAAGTGATGGCGACGGGACGGAACATCGGGTCGGTGCAGGACACGAGGTCACCTGCCTTCTGGAAGGACGACACGCCGTCCGGTCCGCGGCTCGTCGCGACGGCGTGGATCTTGCCGAGGATCGGGTTCGCCACGTAGACCCGCCCGCGCCAAGGCGCGGGATAGGAGCCGGAGCGGTCGTCGCAGATGGCGAGACCGCTGAAGCCGGTCCCGCCGAGGTCGAGCCCTTGGGCGGTCGGCGGATGCATCGGCGTCGCCGGATGCAGCTTCGTCTGGATGAAGCTGGGGTAGGTCGAATCTTCTTCGAACGGGACGACGCCATAGCCGAAATCGTTCGCCTCATGGACGAACACGCGGCCTTGGCGCGACACGGCCCAGGACCAGATGTTGTTGAGCCCGACGCCGACGATCTCGTGACCGGTGCCGTCGGGCCGGAAGGTCGCGACCACCGTGCGATCGATGTCGATGGTCCTGCCCGCCGCGTCGGTGACCTTGCCGGTGTTCAGCACGCCCTGCGAATAGACGATGCGTCCACCGGGCATCTGGAAAAGCTGGTGAGGGAGCGCGTGCGTGTCCTGCACGCCGAAGCCATGGAGCAGGACCTTGCGCGAATCCGCCTTTCCGTCGCCGTCGGTGTCCGCGAGGAACATGATGTCGGGTCCTTGGGCGACGTAGGCGCCGTTCTTGGACGGCAGCACGGACAGCGGCATCACCATGCCGTCCGCGAACGTGCGAACCTTGTGCGGCCCGGGAGAGCACAGATCGTCGATGATCACGACGCGGTCGTTCCCGGGACGCGTCCAGATGGCCTGATCATTGTCGCACGGGTACGCGGTCGCCGTGGCGGACCAGAGGCGTCCCGCATCGTCGAAGGCGACCATGGACGGCTTCGGCAGACCGGTCTCCTCGCTCGCGACCAGATCGATCTCGAAACCGTCCGGCACGGTGAACGCCGCACGTTGTTCTGCCGGCGTGCGCGCTTGGACATCAACGGCGTTGCCGGCTTTCAGTTCCGGTTGGGTCGGAACCGTCGCCCCCATGGCGACCGTCGCGAGCACGACCACCATCAACTGGCCCCAAGCGGATGCGATCCTGGGGATGACGGAAGATCTTGCGTATCGGTGCATCCGTCCGGTCCGTGCCCCTACGGACGGGGTCGACCGGGAGATGCTTGGGCGCGAGCTGCCCGCTGAGACGGCTTGAAGGAGCGGCATCGCGACGCTTGACAACGATCGCTGCGCAGCTCTCGCAGGAAACATGGGGGCGAAAGGATGGATCCCTGGGGCGCCGGGTGCCAGCCGGTTGTGGGTCCCGGCGGATAGTTGTCCCCGGCCCGGACGTACGGGCTCGTAAACGGCCGAGGGCCTGGGTCGGACGGTCCGACCGGCGCTTCCCGCAAATCTCACAAGACTTCCCAAAAACCGTTGACACCTCTGGGACCCCCTCCTATCAATTCGCGCCTCAATTGCGAGTTGCAGGCGTCCGAACTTCGGTTTCCTCGTCCCGTAAGAGGCTGGGAAGCTGTTTTTTTTGTCGCCGAGAGGCGACAGATCGCACCTAGGCAAGCCCAAGTAGCTCAGTTGGCAGAGCACGTCCTTGGTAAGGACGAGGTCACCGGTTCAAGCCCGGTCTTGGGCTCCAAAGGTTCGGTATGCAGCGCGACAACAAAACTGAAACTAAGTAACACGTCAGTCACATGGCTAAAGAGAATTTCCAACGCACGAAGCCGCACCTCAACGTGGGCACCATTGGCCACGTTGACCACGGCAAGTCCACCTTGACCGCCGCCATCGTCGCGGTGCAGAACCGCAAGGGGTTGGCTCCGGCGATCTCCTACGCGGACATCACCAAGGGCGGCACGGTTCGTGACGACACCAAGACGGTGACCATCGCGGTCTCGCACGTCGAGTACGAGAGCCCGAAGCGCCATTATGCCCACGTCGACTGCCCCGGGCACGCCGACTACGTCAAGAACATGATCACCGGTGCCGCCCAGATGGACGGCGCGATCCTGGTGGTCAGCGCGGCGGACGGCCCGATGCCCCAGACCCGTGAGCACATCCTGCTCGCCCGTCAGGTCGGCGTCCCGAGCATCGTCGTGTTCCTGAACAAGGTCGACCTCGCCGACGCGGACCTGCTCGAGCT
>JANNAJ010000546.1:0-5578 GCA_031384285.1 Verrucomicrobiota bacterium | reverse complement strand
GTGCGCGACCGGTGGAGGCGAGGCTGTACGTTTGTAAGGACTCGGTGACGCCGAGGCAACGAAAGTCTCGGCGGAATCCAAGGCCCGCAACCGCCAACGCGGTCACTGCTTCAGGATGCGCGGCCGCTGCGATGGCGCGGAGGGGTTCTCCAGCTTCTGCGCCTGGCCCGGTTTGAGGAAGAGAGGCCCGTTGAGCAGGGCCGCGCCGACGAAGACCCGCGCCGCCTTTTCCGCCATGAGCAAGGTCGCCAGCACCGCCTCCGGCGTGGCGCCAAGGGCGATGATCCCGCGGTTCTGGAGGGTGATCAACCGCGGCACGCGGACTGAACCGCGGCGCTGGTTGAGCATCACGCGGCCGCGGATCTCCCGCGCCAACGGACTTCCCGGATCGGCGTACGGCACGAAGACGGACGCGACCCCGGTATGGTTCACTTGGTCGGGGAACATGCGCTGCTCCGAGAATGTCTCCGCCATCGGGGAGCACAGCACCTGAAGGCAGGCGGCGGGAGCACAGTACGCGACGTAGCAGATGCCCTCGACCTGCTGCAACCAAGCGTGGAACGCCGCTTCACGGCTGGGTCGCCGGGCGGATTTGTCGACCCGGGCATCCATCAGCGTGGCATCCAGCTCGGCGCTGTCGACGAGCGGCATGTCGAGCAGCTCGAGGATCTTGGAGGCGTGGCACTCGACGACCTCGTCGGCCGTCAGCGTGGACATCTGCGACCCGCTGGCCTTCACCAAGAAACGGTCGCCGTCCAGCCGTGCCGAGACGTTGCCCTCGTTCAGGTCGACCAGACCGCGGTCGGCCCGGCCGATCTGATGGGACAGCCAGAGCAGTCGTTCCAATGGCTCGCTCATGTGTCCTTGAGTTCAACCGCTCGCACCGCGTCGCAACAAGCCCCAAACATGGCGGCCCTGTCAGGCGCGGAGCCTGCGCTCCAGCATCTCGCCGGCGATGCCGGGGTTGGCCTTGCCCTTGGACAGCTTCATCAGCTGGCCCTTGAGGAAGTTCAGCGCGGCCGCTTTGCCGGCGCGGAAATCCGCCGCCGGCCCGGGGTTCGCCGCGATGACCTCGTCGGCCAAGCGCTCGATCGCGCTGCTGTCGCTCATCTGCGCGAGGCCCTTCTGTTCGACGATCGCCGCCGGCGAACCGCCGTCCGCGAACAGGTCCGCGAAGACCTGCTGCGCGATCGGGTGGCTGATCTTCCCGGAATCGACGAGCGCGACGAGCTCGCGCAGCGCCGCCGGTGTGAACTTGATGTCGGCCACCGTCGTGGACGATCCGGCGAGCTTCGCGGAGAGGTCGTTGATGACCCAGTTCGCCACGGCCTTCGGGTTCGCGGAGCCCGTCGCTGCGGCTTCGAAGAGATCGCCGAGAGCCATGTTGTCCTTGAGCACCTCCGCGACGCCCGGCGGCAGGCCGTGCTCGCGGATGAACCGCTGCTTGCGGGCGAGCGGCAGCTCCTGCACGCGGGCCCGCACCTCCGCCAACCAGACGTCGGTCGGCGCGAAGGGCATCAGGTCCGGCTCCGGGAAATAACGGTAATCATGCGCGTCCTCCTTGGATCGCATCGGCTCGGTGATGCCGGCGACGTCGTCCCATCGGCGCGTCTCCTGACGCAGCTTCTCGCCGCGCGAGACGGCGGCGACCTGTCGGGGGATCTCGTATTCCAGGGCGCGGCGCGCGCCGGAGAACGAGTTCATGTTCTTGATCTCGATCTTCGCCCCGAGGGTCGTCTCCCCCTTGGGCCGCACGGAGATGTTCACGTCGCAGCGGACCATGCCCTTCTCCATGTCGCAGTCGGAGATGCCGCCGCGGACGAGCACGTCCCTGAGCGCGTTGAGGTAGGCGTAGGCCATGTCCGAGCCGGTGATGTCGGGCTCGGAGACGATCTCCAGCAGCGGCACGCCGGCGCGGTTGAAGTCCACGCCGCTGTGGCGGTCGAAGTGGATGTTCTTGCCGACGTCCTCCTCGAGATGCGCGCGGGTGACTCGGACGCAGGCGATGCCACCGGGCGCGTCCTTGAACTCGAACTCCAGCCGACCGCCCTGCGTGCTGGGCCGGTCGTACTGGGTGACCTGGTAGTTCTTGGCCGAATCGGGGTAGAAGTAGTTCTTCCGGTCGAACTTCGCGTGGCGCGGGATCTCGCAGCCGAGCAGGAGGCCGGTGAGCACGGTCAGCTTGAGGGCCTCCTCGTTGGCCACGGGCAGGACGCCCGGCAGCCCGAGGCAGACAGGGCACACGTTGGTGTTGGGGTCCGACCCGAAGGCGTTCGCGCAGCCGCACCACATCTTCGACCTCGTCTTGAGCTGGACGTGCGTCTCCAGGCCGATGACCGCTTCGTATTCCATGTCGGGCCGTGGTTGTGCCAGACGGGAGTAAGGGGCGGAACAACAAACCGGGCCCGAGGACTTGGCGTCAGGTCCAGGGCCCGGCGTTCGATGTCCGATGTTCGCCCGCGCCTTCAGGGCGAGACGGCCCTGAAGACGCGGATCACCGTCGGAGGCGCGTTGTCGATGAAACGGAAGCCCGCGGCCGGCAGGTTGGTCTTGAACACCGGGGTGAACGTCGTGAAGTCGGTCGCCATCTCGATCGTCACCAGGGCACCGACCGTGCCTTGCACCTGGAACTGCACCCGGCCGTCCGGTGCGAGCGAAGGCATGCCAACGACGGGCGGCACCGGAGGTGCAGGCGGAGGCTGGACCACCAGCGCCGCCGGTTTGCTGGTCACGCTGCCGACCGAGTTCGCCACGACCACGTCGTAGCTTCCGGAATCGGCCACGGTGACGCCGGAGAGCACCAACGTCGCGTTCTTGCGGCCGGGCAGGTCGAGGCCGTTGCGCCGCCATTGGTAGGTCAGCGGAGCGGTGCCGGAGGCGGCGACCGTGAAGGTGGCGCTCCCACCGGTGTTCGCCGATTGGAGGAACGGGTGGGTCGTGATGACCGGCGGGTTCCGGGTCGCACTGTAGTTCACCTTCACCTTGCCGGACTTGCCGCCGACGCCGTCGACGACCAGCGAATAGATGGAACCGTTGGTGATCGAGAGCGTCATGCGGCTCGTCTTCTCGACCGGGGAGACATCGTCGCCGCAGGCCAGCGGGATGAGCCGGGCGAGCGCCTCCTCGGCCGAGCATGCCGGGCAGCCGTCGAAATAGGCGGCAAGCACGGTGTCGTAGTTGCTGCCGACGGTGTCCACCGTGAGCGTGCCATCGAACTCCGCGACGTACTCGAACCATTGCGAGGCACCGCCCTTCACTCCGCAATGCAGCGGCTCTCCGGCCTCGGAGAGCGATCCGACGGTGCTGAACGCGAGCGTCCCGCTGGTGCCGCGCGCCAGGCCCACCGGACGCGGCCGGCTCGCCGCCAACCGTGCGCCGCCGCTGCTCGACGAGGACGAGCCACCGGAGCCCCGGCCGTCCCGGATGTCGCTGTACTTGTCGTCGGTGCCGCCTGCCGGCGCCGATCCGGGCGAGGTCCCGAGGTCGATCTGCAATGCCGCGGGCAGGCTGACGACGACGCCGTTGCCCGTGAGTTCGACGGAATAGCTCGCCAGATCATCCAATGTCACCCCGGTGATCCGGAGCGTCGGGGTCGTCGCGCCGGAGACACGGGGGCCGTTACCCAGCGGCACACCGTCCTTCAACCACCGGTAGCTGTCGGTCGCGGCCGCGAGGACGGTGAAAGAGACGGTGTCGCCGAGGACCGCGACGCGGTCCTGCGGCCCGGTCACCACCCGCGGCGGCGGGGTCGCGCCCGCTTCGAGCGACCAGGTGAAGACGATGTTGCCGGCGCTGCCGGAACGGCCGTCGACGGCGACCGCGTAGTGCTGGCCTTCGAGGACCGCGAACCGCACGCGGCTGGTGTAGAATTCACCGCTGTCGTCGTCCGATGCGATGGACACGAGGCGGGCAAGGGATTCCCCGCCGTAGACCGCAACCAACGTGTCGAAGTCGCTGCCGACCGTGGAGATCTCCAGCGTGCCCTCGGACGGCGCGACGTATCGCAACCAGACCGACGGGCCACCGATCTTGCCGGCATGACTAGGTTCACCGGGCTCCGTGGTAGCGGCGGCATTGGAACCGACGCCTTGGCCGGACAAACCGGAGATGGACCCGCGCGCCGCGAAATCGTCGGCGAAGGGAAGCGCAGGTGCCGGCACCGTGACGAACGCCACGTCGCTGATCACGGCACCTTCGGCGTTGGCCACGATGCAATCATAGGCGCCGCCGTTCTGCGGGCCGGCCACGATGAGGACGAGCTCGGACTGGGTCTTCCCCGGCAGGTTCTGGCCGTTGCGCCTCCATTGGTACGTCAGCACGGGGTCGCCGGTCGCCACGACCCGGAGCGTCAGGGTCTGCCCCGCGGTCGCGGTCTGGCTGAGAGGTTGCACCCCGATGCGCACGGGGTCCACGACCGCCAGCACCGCCGGATCGCTGGTGGTCGTGCCGGCCGGGTTCGTCACCACCACGTCGTAACGGCCGGCGGCGGTCACCGGGACGTCCTTCAATGTCAGCGTCTCCGACGTCTCGCCCGGCAGGTCTTTTTCGTCCTTCCGCCATTGGTACGTCAGCACCGGGGTGCCGGTGGCGTCCACGGTGAAGGTCACGGTGTCACCGCGGGTCGCGGTCCGGCCGATCGGTTGGAGGACGATGGTCGGCAACGTGCGGACATCGAGGCGGACAGGGCCGCTCTTCGCGGTGCCCGCGGGGTTCGTCACCGCGACCTCGTACTCACCGGCGTCCGCTGCGGTCACGGCGCCCAAGTTCAGCGTCGGTTCCGTCGCGAGCGGGATGTCGTGGCCGCCCTTCGTCCATTGGTACCGCAGCACCGGGTCCCCGGACGCCACGACAGTGAACGCGACCCCGTCTCCGGGGTTGGCGGTCCGTGCCGTCGGACCGCTCACGATGCTGGGCGGCACAGCGGCCGCCACCAGGTCGAGCCGCACTGCATCGCTCGTGGTCGAGCCGGCAGGGTTGGTGACCACCACATCGTAGGCGCCGACATCCGCGGCATCGACACCGGTCAAGGTCAGCGTGTCCAGGGTCTCATCGGTGAGATCTTTCCCTCCCAGGCGCCATTGGTACGTCAGCGTCGGGCTGCCGGCGGCCTTGACGTTGAAGATCGCGGTGCCGCCCGGATTGACGGCCTGCGCCACCGGTTGGACGACAATCGTCGGCAGCGTCCGGACGGTGAGCACTACGCCGTCGCTGGTCGCGTTGCCGGCCGGATTCGTCACGATGACATCGTAGGTGTCGGCATCTGCCGCGGTCGCCTTCGCCAGGACCAAGGTGTCGCGTGTCTCACCCGGCAGGTCCGCACCGCGCTTGCGCCATTGGTAGGTCAGCGTCGGGCTGCCGGCCGCGGTCACCCGGAAGATCACCGGATCGCCCGGGTTCACCGTCTGGCTCAAGGGGCCGGTGGTGATGGACGGCGTCGTGCGCACCGTGAGCACCGCACCGCCGGTCGCGGAACCCGCCGGATTGGTGGCCACGACCTCGTAGTCGCCCGCATCGGTGGCGGTCACCTTCGCCACGCTCAGGGTGTCCCGCGTCTCGCCGGGCAGATCTTTTCCACCCT
>JANNAJ010000664.1:0-3806 GCA_031384285.1 Verrucomicrobiota bacterium | reverse complement strand
GTTGATTCCATCCAACGCCAAGACATTGCTTTGGTCGGCGACGGATAAGGCACTCCTCCGGATTGACGGGACATCTTTAGACCCTGTTCTTGTCGGTGAGGGCACCCGGTATCCAACTTGGGGAGTGGACGTCGGTTCATGGGCCGGCTCGGTAGTGGACTTGAAGATTGGAGCTTCGGGCACTTTCAGCCAGTTCTCCGGCGGCTCATCTCTTCGCTTGGATTACCTTCGGTTTTCTGAGGTGGCGCTTGTGCCTGAACCCGCCCCGTTTGCCCTGATTGCGTTGGGCGTCGCGGCCCTCGTCTGGGCACGTCGTCGCTCGTTTCCCCACTAGCCCCGCCACCCTCCCTTGGCTAGCGTCCCGGTCCTGTTGTTATGGACGCACCGTCACTGCCTGAGTTCCTGGAACTGGCCGCGCGGGGGAACCTGATCCCCGTCACGCGCCGCCTGCTCGCCGACTTCGAGACGCCGTTGTCGGCGTACTGGAAGCTCCGCGGGCAGGGCGAATCGTTCCTCTTCGAGTCGGTCGAGGGCGGCGAGCATCTCGGGCGCTACTCCTTCGTCGGCTGCACCCCGCGCGCCGTCATCAAGCAGACCGGCGACCGCGTCGAGGTCACCGAAGGCGGCAAGGTCGTCGACCGGTACACCGTGCGGCCCAAGGGAGGTCCGGACGGCGACAAGTGCGTCGCGGACGGGCTGCGCGTGGTCGAGCAGGTCCTCTCGCGGTTCAGGCCGGTGGACGTCCCCGGGCTGCCCCGGTTCACCGGCGGCGCGGTCGGGTTCCTCGGGTACGAGTTCATCCACGACGTCGAGCCGGTCGTGCCGCGTCCGGAGCACGACGAGCTCGGCACCCCGACGCTCTGCTTCCTCATCGCGGACGAGCTGCTGGTCTTCGACCGCGTGGCGCAGACGCTCACCGTCCTGGTCAACGCCGTCATCGAGCCCGGCCAGAAGCCCGAAGCCGCCTACGAGGCCGCCGTGGACGAGATCGACCGCATCGTCGAGCTCCTCCGCCAACCGATCGAGAACCGTCCGGTCGAGCTGCCGCGCGAGGTGCCGCCGGTGCCGTTCGTGTCGAACACCACGAAGGAGAAGTTCTTCGCCAACGTGGCGGAGGCGCAGAAGTACATCACCGCGGGCGACATCATCCAGGTCGTCGGCTCGCAGCGCTTCAGCGCGGCGGTGAAGGCCTCGCCCTTCGACCTGTACCGCGCGGCGCGCAGCATCAACCCGTCGCCGTACATGTTCCTGCTGGAGCTGGACGGCTTCGCGCTCGTCGGCGCCTCGCCCGAGCTGCACGTCCGCTGCGAGGACCGTCATGTGGAGATCCGCCCGATCGCCGGCACGCGTCCGCGCGGCAAGACCGAGGCGGAGGACGAGGCGAACGCCAAGGACCTGCTCGCCGACCCGAAGGAGCGCGCGGAGCACGTCATGCTCGTGGATCTCGCACGGAACGACATCGGCCGCGTGTGCGACTACGGCAGCGTGCAGGTGAAGGACCTGATGGTGATCGAGCGGTACAGCCACGTGATGCACATCGTGTCGCAGGTCGAGGGCACGCTGCGCGCGGAGAACACGAGCTTCGACCTGATGCGCACGACCTTCCCCGCCGGGACGCTGAGCGGCGCGCCGAAGATCCGCGCGATGCAGATCATCTCGCAGCTCGAGGGGACGACGCGCGGGCCGTACGGCGGCTGCGTGGGCTACTTCGGCTTCAACGGCAACGCGGACCACTGCATCACCATCCGCACCGCGCTGGTGAAGGACGGCAAGGCCTACGTGCAGGTGGGCGGAGGCTGGGTGAACGACTCGACGCCGGAAGGCGAGTTCCAGGAGACGGTGAACAAGTCCAAGGCGATGCTGAAGGCCGTGGCGATGGCGGAGAGCTTCACGGACGCGGGCTGATACGGCGCCGGAGGCGACCTGCTTCCGCTATCGTGCCGTCTCGGCCGATGGCCGCCTCTGCCGCCGCGTATCGATGCGGGCCGGGCGGATGGCCATCCGGAGCAATGGCTTGTCACCGGGTCACCCAACCGGCACACAGTCCTCCCAGCCGTCCCGCATGCCTGCCCTAAGAAAACAAAGACCCGACGTGACCCTGCGCTGCTTCGGCGTCGGAGAAGGCTGGCCGTGCCACGACCGGCGCCATTCCTCGTTCCTCTACCAGATCGGGACGGGCAACCTGCTCATCGATTGCGGTGACGGGTTGAGCACCGCCTACAAAGCGAGCGGTCTCAGCTACCACGCGATCGACAGCGTCTTCCTCTCCCACATGCACAGCGACCATGTCGGCGGGTTCTCCCTCTTCGTGCAGGGCCTGTGGCTGGAGGGACGGCACCGTGCCTTGCCGGTCCACATGCCGGGCGGCGGCGTCCAGGCGATGAAGGCCTGGCTGGAGGCGACCGTGCTGCCGGAGGAACTCGTCGGGTTCCCGATCTACTGGGGCCCGCTCGCGCCGGTGGTGAAGGTCCGCGAAGGCGATGTGACGGTGACGCCGTACCACACGACCCACCTCGAATCGTTGCGCCGCGCGTTCCAACCGAGGCACCCCGCCACCTGCTTCGAGGCGTTCAGCTTCCTGATCGAGTCGCCGGGCCTGCGCATCGCCCATTCGGCCGACATCGGCGACGTCGGCGACCTGGATCCGCTGCTCACGAAACCGCTCGACCTGCTCGTCTGCGAGTTGTCGCACGTCGCTGCCGAGGCGCTCTTCGCCAAACTTCGCGGCCGGGCGATCAAGAAGATCGTCTTCGTCCATTTGGCCCGGGAGTTCTGGGCCGATCGCGCCGGCACGCGCCGGATGATCGCGTCGCAGCTCGGCGACATCCCGTTCACCATCGCCAAGGACGGTGATGTGTTCGCCGTGTAGTGCCGCCCGGGCGGTGTTCAGCCGGGGATCAACTGCTTCAGCAACCCCGACCGTTCGAGCGCCCAGAGGCCGGCAAAGGAAGTGGCGTCGAAGAACCCGTGCGCCAGGACCGCTACCCAGAGCGAGCGGTGGAAGGTCATCACCCAACCGAGCCCGAGCCCGAGCACGCCCGTGAGCACCACGCCGGCCGCCCCTTGGGGCAGATGGCCCAGCCCGAAGATCACGGCAGCGAACACGATGGACGCCGCTTGGCCCCAACGATTGCGCCACCGCGCCGGGAGCAGCTTGCCGAAGGCCGCCATCATGCCGGCGCGCCAGAGCTCCTCGCGCAATCCCGCGACCACGAAACTGACGAGCGTGAGCGTCGTGAACAGATAGACGGGATCGTGCAACGCCGCGGGGCTGATGAGATTCTCGATCTTCGGCCGGAAGGCGTCCAGGGACGCCGCTTCGCCGCCGTGGATCTTCTGCCAGACGATCAACGCCACGGCGACGCACGTCACCAACCCGGCGACCAGCGCGCGAAGACCGATGGACCAAGCGGCGCCGAGGCCGAGCGTGGTCCACGGACGACGCCAGCGTGCCCAGAGATCGTCCACCGAAGGCCGCCCGAACGCATAGGCGATGCCGAACAGCACGGCGAAGATCCCGAAGTTCTCGCCGCAGGTGACCAGGAGCTCTCCCGTCGTGTCCGGCAACAACGTGGTCGAGCCGGAGGTCTCCTTAACCCCGAATCGGCCCAACACCTCCGCGAGCAGGCCGAGGATCAGCGGATAGGCCGCCAGCAGAGCGAGCATCGCCGCCCACCGCCACGCGGGAAGGCCCGTCCGTGGCAGCTCGGGCGGCGCCTCTACGGCGGTCAGGACGGGTGGCGGTTCCATCGGCGGATTAGCCGCGAAAGCATGTGCGGAGAGCAAAGCCAAAAGCAGCCGGCACC
>JANNAJ010000589.1:0-13274 GCA_031384285.1 Verrucomicrobiota bacterium | reverse complement strand
CGCATCTGGCGCGTCGTTTACAAGGGTGACGACGGTAAACCGAAGCTGCGTCCCGCCGCGCTGGCGCAAGGACTCGACGGGCTAATTGATGAGCTCGGCTCGCCGAACCTCACGCGGCGTCTGCTGGCGATGGGCGAGATCCAGGACCGGTTCGGTGGATCCGCCGTCGGGAAACTCATCAAAGCCTTGGAACAGCTTCGGGGTGTCGCCTCGTCCGGAGGCGAATCCAGCGCCGCGTTCCAGCACGTGCATCTGCTATGGATGCTGGAACGTCTTGGTTCACCGGGGAGTTGGCTGGATCAGGCGGCCCTCGCCGCAGATCCGCTTCTGCGCATCCATGCGCAGCGCGTGTTGGCCGAACGCGGCCATAAAGCCAGCGTGAGCGGTTCCAACTCGGCTGGCGATCTGAGCGCGCAGCTCGCGAAGTTGTCCGTTCCTGCCTTGCAGGACCCCGACGCCCTGGTCCGACGCTGCGCCGCCGAAGCGCTCGGGAACTGGCCCGCCTTCGACCATCTCCGCCCGCTCATCGATGCCAACGCCAAAGCCGACCCCATCGACACCCACCTCGTTTACGTCCTTCGCAAATCCCTCCGCGACCACTTGAACGCACCGGCGATCTTCGAGCGGGTGCTCGCCAAGGCCGACTGGTCGGCGTCCGACCTGCGCGCGTTGACCGACGTGGCCGTCGCGGTGCAGACGCCTCAGGCCGCGACCTTCCTCATCCGCCAGTTGTCCTCGCTGCCCGAGACCGGTTCACCGTCGGTGGGCGATGCGCTCAAGCACGCCGCCCGTTTCGCACCGGAGGCCGAGTTGTCGGAACTCGTCGGCTTCATGCGCACGCGTTTCGCCGGGCGGACAGAACCGCAACTCGCGCTCTTCCAGGCGGTCGACCAAGGCCTGCGCCAACGCGGTGCCGTTGTTCCTGCGTCCGTCCGCGCCTGGGGCGCGGAGCTCGTCGGCAAGCTTCTCGCCGCCGACACCGCGTCGTCGTGGGCCAACACCCCGGTCGACGCCGCGCCGACCGAGAACCCGTGGGATTTCCTGGACCGGAAGCGTTCCGACGGGAAGACGATGCGCGCCCTGTCGAGCATCCCGCGCGGTGAAGGCCTGACCGGCACGCTGCGGTCCCCGGCCTTCGCCGCCGGACCGTCCATCGGTTTCTGGTTCTGCGGTCACGACGGGTTCCCTGACAAGCCGGCGCAGAAGCTCAACGTCGCCCGCCTCCGCGATGCGAAGGACGGCACCGTGCTGCGGGAGGCCGCGCCGCCGAGGAACGATGTCGCCCAACAGATCTCCTGGGACACCGCGGTGATCCAGGGCCGTCAGGTCTACCTCGAGTTCACCGACGCCGATACCGGCGACGCCTACGCGTGGATCGCCTTCGGTGACGTCGAGGGCGGTCCTGCCATGCCGGCGTCGTCGCCGCGCGCCTCGGCCGAGCGCACCGCCGGCGCCGCCGACCTGGCCGCGAAGCTCGGGCTCCACGACATCGCCCCCCAGCTGAAGGAGCTCGCTTTGCGTCCGGGCGATCCCGATGCGCGCGCCGCGGCCGGCAAGGGGCTCGCCGCGTTGGACCCCGCCGCGGCCATCGCCGTGCTCGGACCTCTGCTCGCGGATGGCGACCAACCGTTGGTCGTCCGCGAGCGGTTCGGCGTCACCTTGGCCGAGCTCAACTCCGCCGCCGGCCGCGCGCCGTTGCTCGCCGCGATCAAGAGCCTGCCGTACCGCATCCAGCAGCGCTGGGCGGTCCCGCTGTGCGCGACGCGCGACGGGGCGGACGCCTTCCTCAAGGCCATCGAGCAAGGCGACGCCTCGCCGCGGATCCTGCAGATGGCGAGCGCGCGGGGACGGCTCCAGCGCGCGGACCCGCCCGGTTGGCAGGCGCGTTTCGAGAAGCTGACCAAGGACCTCCAGCCGATGGACGAGGCTCGCGGGAAGCTGATCGCCGCCCGCATGGATGCCTTCCGCGCGGCGCCGGTCGCCGATCCTGCCGAGGGCCGTCGCATCTTCGACGCGAACTGCGCCGCCTGCCACCAGCTCGAAGGCAAGGGCGGACTCGTCGGACCGCAGCTCACCGGCATCGGCGTGCGCGGCGTCGAACGGTTGTGCGAGGACGTGCTCGACCCGAACCGCAACGTGGACCGCGCCTTCCGGCAGACCGTCGTCGTGCTCAAGGACGGCGATGTGCAGAGCGGGTTGTTCCGCCGCGAGGAAGGCGACCTGCTGGTCTTCGCCGACGGCACGGGCAAGGAGTTCTCGCTGAAGAAGGCCGACGTTGCCGAGCGGAAGGAGAGCGACCTGTCGCTGATGCCCGAGAACCTCGGCGAGATCATCCCCACGGCGCAGTTCAACCAACTGCTCGCGTACCTGCTGTCGCAGCGGCCAGGGAAGTGAGGGCGGGAACGACAACGGGCCGGCCCCTCGCGAGGCCGGCCCGTGGAAAAGTTCCTTCAGCTCAGGCCGTGACGACTTCTTCCTTCTGGCGCGCCTCGGCGAGGTCGCTCTCGTGCTTCTCGCGGGCACCTTCGATGTCATAGGTGTCGTTGTCCGGATGCTCCGGGTTCAACGGCGAGATGTCGCGGAGCTTCTGGATCAGGCCGGGCAGGTGCTTGACCAGATAGTCCACGTCCTCGTCGGTGTTGTAGATGCCGAGACTGAAGCGCACCGAGCCGCGCGCCCGCATCGGCGGCAGGCCCATGGCCATCAGGACGTGCGAAGGATCCAGCGAGCCGGTGGTGCAGGCCGAGCCGCTGCTGGCGCAGATGCCCAGACCGTCGAGCAGGAGCAGGATGGCCTCGGCCTCGACGAAATCGAACGCGATGTTCGCTGTGTTGGGCAGGCGATGCTCCTTGTTCCCGTTGCGGACCGTGTTCGGGATGTTGGTGAGGATGAAGTTCTCCAAGCGGTCGCGCAGTGCGCGGACGCGGGTGTTCTCGTCATGGAGCGAAGCGGTGGCCAGGTCCGCTGCCCGACCGAAGGCGACGATGTTGGCGACGCTCTCGGTGCCGCCGCGGCGGCCGCGCTCCTGGTGCCCGCCGATGACGTACGGTTGGTACTTGGTCCGGCGCTTCACGTAGAGCATGCCGACGCCCTTCGGGGCATGGAGCTTGTGCGCGGAGAGGGAGAGGAAATCCACGCCGAGCTCCTTCACGTCGAGGTTCAGCTTGCCGGGGACCTGAACGGCGTCGGTGTGGCATAGCACGCCCTTGCTGCGGCAGATGGCGGCGACCTCGGCGACGGGGAAGAGCACGCCGGTCTCGTTGTTGGCCATCATCACCGACACGATCGCGGTGTCGGGCCGGATCGCCTTCTCGAGCCGGTGGACATCGAGCGAACCGTCGCTCTCGACCGGCAGGTAGGTGACGTCGTGCCCCTTGCGCTGGAGGAATTCGCCGAAGTTGATGTTCGCCGAGTGCTCGACCGCGGTGGTGATGACGTGCTTCTTGCCCGGGTTCATGAACAGCGCGCTGCTGATGGCGCTGTTGTTCGATTCCGTGCCGCAACTGGTGAAGACCACCTCTTTCGGGTCGGCGTTGATGAGCGCCGCCACCTGGGCGCGGGCGTTCTCGACATGGCCGTGGACCTGCGCGCCGAAAGCGTAGGCGCTCGAAGGGTTGCCCCACATCTCGCGGAGGAACGGGACCATCGCGTCCACCACCTCCGGCGCGACGCGGGTGGTGGCGTTGTTGTCGAAGTAATAGACCTTTTTCGGGGCAGGCTGGCTCATAGACGTCGGGAAACCGAAGCGGACAAAAAGACTCCGCTAGGTTAAGGGGCCGCGAAGTCGGTGCAAGGCGGGAAAAATCCCGCGCTCCCGGCCCTTCCGCAAGATTGCCGGATCCCGCGCCTTGAGGCCTCCTCGACCGGCTGCTAACGTCGGCGGGTGCCGGAGATACTGGAACCCCCCGTCCGTCCGGGCGTCGTCCCGATCCTGGAGGACCAGCCGAAGCGGACCCGCGAGCCGGGCTACCTCGTGATCTGCTGGAACGATCCGGTGAACCTCATGCCCTACGTCACCCATGTCTTCCAGGCCGTCTTCGGATGGGACCGCCAGCGGGCCGAGAAGCACATGAAAGAGGTCCACGAGAACGGCAAGAGCGTGCTGGCCAAGGAAGGCTTCGAGAAGGCGGAGTTCTACGTCCACGAGCTCCAGAAGTATTCCCTCCAGGCCACCATGGAGCCGGAAGCATGAAGCTGCTTTCCCGCGATCCCGGCCGGCTCGTGTTCCGCCTCACCAAGCGCGACCACGAGGCGCTCCTCACCACGCTGCGCCTCGGCCCGCTCTTCCCGCGCCAGGGCCGGCCCATCAGCCGGGACGCGGCCGGACTGGAGAAGCTTCGCGCCGCCCAAGAGGACCTCGATGCGGCCTTGGTCGAGCACCGCCGATCCCGGGTCGCCGAGGTCGAGGCCCTGATCGCCGATCCCGCGCGGTGCGCGCCGCTCAAGCCTTCCGGTTGGAAGTTGACGCTCTCGACGGCCGAATCGGAGGCGCTTCTCCAGCTTCTCAACGAGATCCGCGTCGGTGCATGGGAAAAGCTCGGGGCCCCGGATTTCGGAGCGGGCGAACGGCCTAAGATCGACGAGGAGAACCTTCTCGGCCTCTGGGCCTTCCAGTTGAGCGAAGTCTTCCAAGGCGTGCTGCTCGACGCGCTGGTCGGCGAGGACGGATGATCCATCAGCTCGACCACCGGCTCTGGTTCCCGGATCCTGCGAAGGCACGCCGCGACGGGTTGGTGGCGGTCGGTGGCGATCTGTCAGTGGACCGGCTCGTGCTCGGTTACCGGACCGGCGTGTTCCCGTGGACCGAGGACCCGGTGACATGGTGGTCGCCGGAACCGCGCGCCGTGTTCGGGCTCGGACCTGGCGAGGGCGGCTTCCATGTCCCGCGCAGTCTTTCCCGTACGCTGCGGAAGGGCGCTTTCAACGTCACCTTCGACCAGGATTTCGCGGCGGTGATCCGCGCGTGCGCCGAGGCGCCCCGGGACGACGATGCCACCTGGATCACGCCGGGATTCATCGCCGCCTACACCGCGCTGCATCGCGCCGGGCACGCCCACAGCGTCGAGGTCCGCCAAGGCGACACGCTGGTCGGCGGCGTGTACGGCGTCGCGGTCGGCGGGTTGTTCGCCGGGGAATCCATGTTCCACCGCGCCACCGACGCGTCGAAGGTCGCGCTCGCCCATCTTGTGGATCGCCTGCGGAGCCGCGGCTTCGCCCTCTTCGACACGCAGATGGTCACGCCCGTGACCCGGTCGCTCGGCGCGACCGAGATCCCGCGCGCGGAATACCTGCGCCGGTTGGCCGACGCGGTGACGTTGCCTTGTCGGTTCGCCTGAATTGCAAGGGCTGCCACGGGATGCTTACGGACGCGTTCGTCGCGAATTGATCAGGGCGCGGGTGGAACCGCGCCCTCCCGAGAATCTCTCGCCCGGGAGGGCGCGGATATGGATCTCCTTGTCGCCGCGGAGGGCTTCCTGCACCGAGGCGCGGTTGCGGGTGAAGGGGGGCGGTCGAGAATCATTTGTTCGTGGCGCGGCTCCACGCGGTCGCCCAAGTCCCTGTTTCCGGCGGCCGGCCGGAGATTGTGAAAAAAATCACAAAACCGGCTTGCCGCCCGGAAACGCCGATCCCAATCTCCGCGCACCGGCGGGAATTCCCGTCGGCTCTTCTGTTTTTATGAGCGCGAACGCCGATGCCAGTGCGCCGAACGTCACCGAGTTGGGCTACAACTCGAAGGTCGAGGGCGAGGTCGTCCACACCACCGTCGACGCGGCGCTCAACTGGTTCCGCAAGAACTCCCTCTGGCCCATGCCCATGGGCCTGGCTTGCTGCGGGATCGAGCTGATGGCCGTGGGCGCGAGCCGTTTCGACATCTCGCGCTTCGGCTCCGAGGTGATGCGCTTCTCGCCACGCCAATCGGACGTGATGATCGTGGCCGGCACGGTGACCTACAAGATGGCGCTCGCCGTCCGCCGGATCTACGAGCAGATGGCCGAGCCGAAATGGGTCATCGCCATGGGTGCGTGCGCCTCGACCGGCGGCATGTACCGCAGCTACGCCGTGCTGCAGGGCGTCGACAACATCCTGCCGGTGGACGTGTACGTTGCCGGTTGCCCGCCGCGCCCGGAGGCGTTGCTCGACGCGCTGATCAAGCTCCAAGGCCTCGTGGCCAAGGAACGCACCATCTGGAACCTGAAACGCGATGTCGCGCCGGCGAAATACGGCAGCCTCGGCATCGAGCTGGGCGAAAAAGGCGAGGTCGTCCACCCCTGAACCGATCCTAGGTCTCGTGCCCACCCCTCTCGAACTGGCCGTCCGCCTCCAAGAAGCATTCCCCGGACTCGTCTCCGCCCCGACCGAGTTCCGCGGCGAAGCGACGCTCAAGGTCGCCGATGCCGACCGCATCGCCGAGGTCTGCGCCCACGCCAAGAAGGCGCTCGGGTTCGACATGCTTCTCGACCTCAGCAGCGTGGACAACTACGGCGCGGACCCGCGCTGGACGGTGGTCTACGAGCTCTACGGGATCGGTCACGGCGCGCATCTGCGGCTCAAGACCGACGTGGGCGAGGAGAAATCCGAACTGCCGACCGTCAGCACCGTCTGGCGCACCGCCGATTGGCACGAGCGCGAGGCTTACGACATGATGGGGATCCGTTTCGCCGGGCATCCCGACCTGCGCCGGATCCTGATGTGGGAGGGCTATCCCTACTTCCCGCTGCGCAAAGATTTCCCGTTGGCCGGAAAACCGACGGAGCTGCCGGACACCGCGTTCACGCGGACGGCGCCGCTTGAGGGCGGGCCGTTCGTCACCGTGGCGGGCGGCAAGGACAGCATGGCGCGCGAGCCCCGCGCGCGGACGCCGGAGTGATCCCACCCATGGCCACCCAGACCATCGAATTCCGCGACACCGCCGCCCGCTCCGCGCAGGCCGCCGCGTCCGCGCCCCCTGAGGAGCTGCGCGACATCCAGGGCGACAAGCTCGTGCTCAACATGGGCCCGTCGCATCCGTCCACGCACGGCGTGCTGCGGATCATCATCGAGATGGACGGCGAGACCATCACCCGCGCCGTGCCCGACGTCGGTTATCTGCATCGCGGCGACGAGAAGATCGCCGAGAACATGACCTACACCCAGTTCATCCCTTACACGGACCGGCTGGATTACCTCGCGCCGCTCGCCAACAACGTCGCCTACGCCCTCGCCGTCGAGAAGCTGATGGGCATCGACCAGAAGCTCCCGCCGCGCTGCCAGTACATCCGCGTGATCTGCTGCGAGCTGGCCCGCATCTCGGCGCATCTGCTCGGGCTCGGCGCCTTCGCGATGGACGTCGGTGCGTTGACCGTCTTCCTGCACACGTTCACCGAGCGCGAGAAGATCTACAACCTCTGCGAATCGCTGACCGGCGCGCGTTTCACCACCAGCTACACCCGCATCGGCGGCGTGACCCGCGACCTGCCTCCGGGCTGGGTCGACCAGGTCCGCAAGTTCCTCGACGAGGTCGTCGTCAACATCGCCGAATCCGAGACGCTGCTGACCCGCAACCGCATCTGGGTCGACCGCACCAAGGATGTCGGCGTCATCTCCCGCGAACTGGCCATCGATTACGGTCTGACCGGCCCGAACCTGCGCGGCAGCGGCGTGGACTACGACGTCCGCAAGGCCTCCCCCTATCTCGTCTACAAGGACCTCGAGTTCGACATCCCGGTCGGATCGGTGGGTGATTGCTACGACCGCTATCTCGTCCGCATGGAAGAGATGCGGCAGAGCGTCCGCATCCTCCGCCAGTGCCTGGACAAGCTGCCCGGCGGTGCCGACAACCGGTCGAAGGAGCCGGTCAACATCGCGAACGGAAAGACCGTGCTGCCGCCGAAGGACAAGGTGCTGACCAGCATGGAAGAGCTGATCCACCAGTTCATGCTGGTGACGCAGGGCGTGGACGCGCCTCCGGGCGAGATCTACTTCGGCGCCGAGAACCCGAAGGGCGAGCTCGGCTTCTACATCGACAGCCGCGGCGGGGGCACGCCCCACCGGCTGAAGATCCGTGCCCCGTCCTTCGTGAACCTGAGCATCCTGCCCGCGGTGCTCCCGGGCCACCTGATGAGCGACGTCGTGTCCATCCTCGGCTCGTTCGATTTCGTGATGGGCGAATGCGACCGCTAACCGACCTTCTGCGATGAGCTTTGCCGTCCCCGCACCCTTGGAAGCCCGCCTCGACGAGCTGACGACGCATTATCCGCAGAAGCGGAGCGCGTCGCTCATGTTCCTGCACGCGCTGCAGGAGCATTTCGGCCATATCTCCGACGAGGCGGTCGAATGGACCGCGCGCAAGCTCGGCCTGACGCCCATCAACGTCCATGAGTTGGTGACGTTCTACCCGATGTTCCGGCAGCAGCCGCTCGGCAAGACGCACTTGAAGGTCTGCCGCACGCTCAGCTGCGCGTTGGCGGGCAGCGCGGAGGTGCGCGCCCACTTCTGCGAGAAGCTCGGCCTCGCTGCGCATGCGCACGCGCCGCAGACGACGGCTGACGGGAAGTTCACCGTGGAGTTCGTGGAATGCCTCGCCGCGTGCGGTTCGGCGCCGGTGGTGCTGGTCAACGAGGACCTGCACGAGAAGGTCACCGCCGCGAAGGCGGACGATATCCTGAGGACCGGGAAATGAGATGGTTGCCCGACATGGATTTGAACCATGACAAGCAGATTCAGAATCTGCTGTGCTACCGTTACACCATCGGGCAGACCGAAGAGCGCAGACGCTAGTCAGGGAAACTTCTGAGTCAAGCATTGCCATGCCGGAACAGTTCAAATTGATCCTGAAGCACGTCGACGCCCCGGGCTACACCCCGGATATCGCGTGCTACATGCGCCATGGCGGCTACGAAGCGCTGAAGCTGGCGCTCGCGACCGCCCCGCGCGACCTGCCCGACGGCAAGAAGCTCACGCCCAAGGAAGTCGTCCGCGAAGACGTGAAGGCCTCCGGCCTCCGCGGCCGCGGAGGCGCCGGGTTCAGCGCGGGCCTCAAGTGGAGCTTCGTCGACCGGCGCAGCGGCAAGCCGATCTACCTGATCTGCAACGCCGACGAATCCGAGCCCGGCACGTTCAAGGACCGCCAGGTCATCCACAAAGATCCGCACCAGCTGATCGAGGGGATGATCATCTCCTGCTGGGCGAACGACGTTAAGCTCGCCTACATCTACATCCGCGGCGAGATGCCCAAAGGCGCGAGGCTGCTGGAGCAGGCGCTGGCCGAGGCCCGCGAGAAAGGCTTCCTCGGGAAGAACATCCTCGGCAGCGGGAACGACATCGAGATCCACGTCCACCGCGGGGCCGGTGCCTACATCTGCGGCGAGGAGACGGGCCTGATCGAGTCGCTCGAAGGCAAGCGGGCGTATCCGCGCATCAAGCCGCCGTATTTCCCCGCGGTGCTCGGGCTCTACATGTGCCCGACCATCGTGAACAACGTGGAGACGCTGTGCCACGTGAAGCACATCGTCACCATGGGCGCGGCGAACTACGCCAAGCTCGGCACGCCGAACAACACCGGCACCCGCATCGTGAGCCTGAGCGGCGACGTCCAGCGCCCCGGGTACTACGAGATCGAGGTCGGCAAGGTCACCATCGGCGAGCTGATCAACGACCCGAACTTCGGCGGAGGCCTGAGATCGGGACGCTCGTTGAAGGCGGTCATCCCCGGCGGCTCCTCGTCGAAGGTCCTGAAGGCCGGCGAGGTCTTCAAACTGAACCGCAAGGGCGCGGACGGCCAGATGACGAAGGTCGATGTGCCGTTGCTCGACCTGCCGTACGATTTCGATTCGCTCCAGCAGGCCGGCACGATGTCCGGTTCCAGCGCCATCATCGTGCTCGATGATTCGCGCAGCATGGTCGACACGCTGGCGAACCTGTCCGAGTTCTACGCCCACGAGAGCTGCGGCCAGTGCACGCCGTGCCGCGAAGGCGCGCTGTGGCTGGCGAAGGGCCTGCATCGGCTCAGCCATGGCGAAGGCCGCAAGGAGGACGCCGCGTATCTCTCGCACATCGCCCAGAACATCCAGGGCCGCACCATCTGCGCCTTCGGCGAGGCCGCGGCGTGGCCGGTGCTGAGCTTCGTGAAGAAGTTCAAGGACGAGTTCGAGGCGAAGGGCGCGGCCGACGAGGAAGCCCGGGCCAAAGGCACCGGCCCCGCCCACGGGACGAGAACGGCGGCGAGCCCCAACAAACACTGATCCAGCGATGTCAGCCCCCGCGATCCCTTCCCCCGCGCCCGTGCCCGTGGCCCCGCCGCCGGTCGAGACGATGACCGTCAAGGTCAACGGCAAGACCCTGCAGGTGCCCAAGACCATGCCCGATTGGCAGGGCAAGCCGCAGGCGACGACGATGCTCCAGGCCGCGCGCTGCGCCGGCGTGGACATCCCGCACTACTGCTACCACGACAAGCTGCCGGTCGCCGGCAACTGCCGCATGTGCCTGGTGGAGTTCGGCACGCCGATGATGGGGCCGGACCGCAAACCGGTCCTGGACGAGGACGGTTCGCCCAAGATCGCCAAGTCGGTCCTGCCCTACGAGCCCGGCACCCCGCGCGGCGCGATCGCCTGCGCCACGCCGATCTCCCCGGGCATGGAGATCTACGCCGATTCGCCCGCGACGAAGCAGATGCGCGAAGCGGTGCTCGAATCGCTGCTCATCAACCATCCGCTCGACTGCCCGATCTGCGACCAGGCCGGCGAATGCAAGCTGCAGGAGTATTCCGTGGAGCACGGCCAGGCCGGCAGCCGCTTCGTCGAGGCGAAGGTGCACAAGCCCAAAGCCGTCGACCTCGGGCCGCGCATCGTGCTCGACGACGAGCGCTGCATCCTCTGCACCCGGTGCATCCGGTTCACCAAGGACATCGCCGGCGACGACGCGCTCGGCATCGTGAACCGCGGTTCGTACAACACCATCGCGGCGTGGAAGGAAGGCGCTTTCGACAACAACTACACGCTCAACACCGTGGACCTCTGCCCGGTGGGCGCGCTGACCTCGAAGGATTTCCGGTTCAAGATGCGCGTCTGGTTCCTCAAGGAGACCAAGAGCGTCTGCACCAGCTGCGGCACGGGTTGCAGCATCACCATCGGGTCGCGCGAAGGCGTCATCCAACGCTACGAGCCGCGCGAGAACGACGGGGTCAACGGCCCTTGGATGTGCGATTCCGGTCGGCTGAACTACAAGTGGGTCGCGCGCGAGGACCGTCTGAAGGACGTGATGGTCGGCGGCCGCAGGTCGACTTGGGCGGCGGCGTTGAAAGAGGTCTCGGCCAAGCTCGCCTCGGCGCCGAAGGGCAGCACGGCCGTCGTCGCCTCCGCCCGGCAGACCACCGAGGAGCTCTTCCTGCTGAAGAAGCTCGCGGACAAGCTCGGCGCACAGACCGCGTCCGTCGCGCGGACCGGTGAAGCCGACAAGCTGCTGGTCGCCGCCGACAAGAACCCGAACACGAACGGGGCGATCCTGAACGGCTTCGCGGCCGCCGACCTGCCCAAGGTCGGCGCCGGTATCGCCGCCGGTTCCATCAAGACGCTCATCGTATTCGGCGAAGACGTGACCAAGCACGGGATCGGGTCCGACCTGCTCGCGAAGCTGGAGACGCTGGTCGTCAGCGACATCCTGCCGAACGCCACGACGGCGGCCGCCACGCACCTGTTGCCGGGAGCGGCCCATGCCGAGAAACGCGGCACCTTCGTGAACGTGAAGGGCCGGCTCCAGAAGTTCACCAAAGCCGTGGAAGCACCCGGCGATGCCCGCGCCGAGTGGGAGTTCCTGCACGACATCGTGCTCGACGTCACCGGCCAGGACGGTTTCGTGAGCATCGAAGGGCTGTTCAACCAGATGGCGAAGGAAGTGCCCGCGTTCGCCGGCCTCGAATGGGCCAAGGTGGGCGACACCGGCGTGAACGTTCCGCTCTGACCCGACATGGACGCCCTCAAATATCTCGATCCGACGGTCCAGTTCATCCTCTTCAGCGTGCTGAAGATCGCGGTGGTCTTCGGCGTGACGATGACCTTCGTCGCCTACGCCGTGCTCGTGGAGCGCAAGGTCTCCGCCTGGATCCAGGACCGTGTCGGTCCGAACCGCACCGCGCCGCCGATCGTGGAGTTCATCCCGGTCCTCGGACCGTTCCTCACCCGGCTCGGCATCTTCCAACCGATGGCGGACGGCCTGAAGTTCCTGCTCAAGGAGGATTTCACCCCCAGCTACGTGCGGACCGTGTACTTCTGGATCGCACCGGCCATCGCGGTCATCCCGGCGTTCATGACGCTGGCGGTGATCCCGTTCGGGTCCACGCTCGGCAACCCGGACAACAAGATGGTCATCGCCGACCTGAACGTCGGCATCCTCTACACCTTCGGCATCGTCTCGCTCGGCGTCTACGGCATCGTGCTCGCGGGCTACGCAGCGAACTCGAAGTACCCGTTCCTCGGCGGCATCCGCTCCAGCGCGCAGATGATCTCGTACGAGATCGCGATGGGCATGAGCGTCGTGTCCATCTTCATGCTGGTCGGCGACCTGAACCTCTCGAAGGTCGTCGAGTACCAGGCGCACGGCGGATGGCTGGTGCTGAAACAGCCGGTGGCGTTCGTGATCTTCCTGGTCGCGGCGTTCGCCGAGACGAACCGCCTGCCGTTCGATCTCCCGGAATCCGAGTCCGAGCTCGTCGGCGGATACCACACCGAATACAGCTCGATGAAGTTCGCGCTCTTCTTCCTCGGGGAGTACGCGAACATGATCGCCAGCTCGGCGATGATGGTGACGCTCTTCTTCGGCGGGTGGTCGCTGCCGTTCTTGGGCGAACCCGCGGATGGCCTGCTCGGCGGCGTCCTGCACATCGGCATCTTCGTCGCGAAGATGGCGGCGTTCATGGTGCTCTTCATCTGGGTGCGCTGGATGTTCCCGCGCTTCCGCTACGACCAGCTGATGGACCTGGGATGGCGCCGTTTCATCCCGCTGGCCTTGGCCAACATCCTCGTGACCGCCCTCGTGGTCGCGTTCACGAACCGTTAAGGACCGCATGAGCACCAAGGTTGTCGAACGCAAGCCGTTGACCGCATACGAGCGCACCTATCTGCCGTCCTTCCTCGGCGGACTGAGCGTCACGTGGAAGCATTTCAAGAAGACCGCTCCGTTCCTCGGCAACAAGCCGATCACGATGGAGTATCCCGAGCAGAAATGGGTCGTGCCCGAGGGTTATCGCGGCGCGCCCTACCTCGTGAAGGATCAGGAAGGCAACACCAAGTGCGTCTCCTGCC
>JANNAJ010000588.1:0-2910 GCA_031384285.1 Verrucomicrobiota bacterium | reverse complement strand
GCCAGCTGCGCGCCAAGGTCCCGAACATCTGCTTCCAGATGCTCTTCCGCGGCAGCAACGCCGTGGGCTACTCGAACTATCCCGACAACGTGGTCGCCGGCTTCGTGAGGCACGCCGCGGCGTCGGGCATGGACATCTTCCGCATCTTCGATTCGCTGAACTACCTGCCCAACCTGCGGGTCGCGATGGCGGCGGTGCACGACACCCACGCCCTCTGCGAGGCCGCCGTGTGCTACACCGGCGACATCCTCGACGAGCGCCGGGACAAGTACTCGCTGAAGTACTACGTCAAGCTGGCCAAGGAGCTGGAGAAGATGGGCGCGCACATGCTCGCGATCAAGGACATGGCGGGCCTGTGCCGTCCGTTCGCCGCGAAGAAGCTGGTGAAGGCGCTGCGCGACGAGGTCGGGCTGCCGATCCATTTCCACACGCACGACACCAGCGGCGTGCAGGCGTCGTCCATCCTCAACGCCAGCGAGGCGGGCGTGGACATCGTGGATCTCGCGCTCGCGAGCATGAGCGGCAGCACGTCGCAGCCGAACCTCAACTCCATCGTGGCCGCGCTGCAGCACACGTCGCGCGACACCAAGCTCGACCTCGCGGCGCTGAACGAGTTCTCCGACTACTGGGAGAAGGTGCGCGAGCACTACGCGCCGTTCGACACCGCGCCCAAGACCGGCAGCGCCGAGGTCTACCTGCACGAGATGCCGGGCGGCCAGTACACCAACCTCAAGGAGCAGGCCGCCAGCATGGGCGTCTCGCACCGCTGGCCGGAGATCGCCCGGACCTACGCGGAGGTCAACGCCCTCTTCGGGGACATCGTGAAGGTCACCCCGAGCAGCAAGGTCGTCGGCGACATGGCGCTGTTCCTCTTCAGCCGCGGCATCCGCCCGGCCGACGTCGTCAACCTGGAGCCCGGCACCGGCGGATTCCCGGAGAGCGTCATCGACATGCTCAGCGGCGGGCTCGGCTGGCCGGCCGGCGGATTCCCGGAAGCGGTCCAGCGCGTCGTGCTCGGCGAGAAGAAGGCCAAGGAGGCCCAGGCCCTCTTCCGCGCCGACCAGACCGGCAACCGCGCCGCCCCGATCCATCTCGGCAAGCTCCGCAAGGAGCTCTCGGAGAAGTTCAAGCGCGAGGTCGGCGACGACGACCTGTACTCGCACCTGATGTACCCGCAGGTCTTCGCCGATTACGCGAAGCACAACCTGGCGTACAGCGATGTGAGCGTGCTGCCGACGACGGCGTTCTTCTACGGCCTGCGTCGCGGCGAAGAGATCGCCGTGAGCATCGAGGAGGGCAAGACGTTGATCATCCGCCTCGTCAACGTGAGCGAGGCCGACAAGGACGGCCGCCGCACGGTGACCTTCGAGCTCAACGGCATGACCCGCGAGGCCTTCATCGCCGACAAGAAGGTCGTGCCGCAGACCAAGGCCCGGGTGAAGGCCGACATCGCCGACCCGCTCCAGCACGGCGCGCCGATCCCCGGCCTCGTCACCAGCATCGCCGTCACCGTCGGCCAGAAGGTCGCGAAGAGCGACAAGCTGCTCATGATGGAGGCGATGAAGATGCAGACCACCGTGTACGCCACCGCGGACGGCGTGGTCGCCGAGCTGCACTGCGCCGTGGGCGATACTGTCGAGAGCAAGGACCTGCTGGTGCGCCTGCGGGCGTAGCCGCCGAGGTCACGAGGCGGAAACCGAGGTCGGGCCAGAAGGCAGAGGTCCGGCTTCGCGGTGCTTGATGTGGAGCCTCCAGAAGAGCGGCCAGAATTCCTCGTCCAGCGGTTGCATCCGGGGATGACCCGGCACCACGCAACCATCAAAGGGCCAACGGCCCCGTTCTTCGATCAGCTTCGCGCGGACGGGGTTGGCCAAGATGTAGGAACAGGTCCGGGCAAAAACGTTCCGCTTCCGTTCCTCCTCCCGCAGGACATGGTCATGCGCCTGATGTTGCCATTCCCGGCCATCGCCCAGAGCGGGTTCCAGTTCTGTGCGGAAAAACTTCATGGCGTTGAGCTGATCACTCTCGTGCCGCATCCCCATCCAGAGAAGGTGCAGGTGGTCGGGCATGAGGCAGTAGGTCGGACACCAGACGTCGTAGCGGGCCGCCGCATGGAGCATCAGCTCGCGGAATCGGTGGTGAAATCCCGGCGTCAAACAACCTCGGGCCCGCTCTTCGAGCGTAAGGGTCCAGAAGATGACGGCTTGGCTTTGATAATGATGCCGTTCCAGACGCGGCAAGTTGCGTTTGGGAACGAAGGGCATGCCGTCTTGTAGCCGCCGAGGTGACGAGGCGGAAGACTTGGGTTAGTCCGTGGCGCTCCGCCTCCTCACTTCGGCGGCTACGGGGTCAGCGGCAGCAGCCATGCGCCGAGCAGCACCAGGGCGAACCCGAAGCAGCCCATCAGGCTCATCATCACCGAGGCGGTCTTCAACGTCTCGGCCTCGGTCATGCCGCTCATCCGGCTGATGATCCAGAAGCCGCTGTCGTTGAGCCATGGGATCGGCTTCGAGCCGCAACCGACCGCGAGCGCCAGATAGACCGGATGATACGGCAGCGCCGCCGCCGCCGCGAGGGGCGCGACCACGCCCGCAGCGGTGATCATCGCGACCGTGGCGGATCCTTGCGCGATACGCACCAGCGCGGTCACGGCGAAGGCGGCGATCAGCAGCGCGAAATGCCCGGACCCGGAGCACGCCGCCAGGCGCGACGCGACGTCCGTCTGCCGGAGCGCCGCGCCGAAGGCCCCGCCCGCCGCGGTGATGAGCAGGATCACCCCGCCGCTCGCAACGGCCGGAGCCAGCGCATCCTTGAGCACCCTCCAACGCCAGCCGTTCTGCCGGACCAGCACCAACACCGCCACGATGGTCCCGAGCAGCAGCGACATCTGCGTCTGGCCGAGGAAGTGGA
>JANNAJ010000560.1:0-1510 GCA_031384285.1 Verrucomicrobiota bacterium | reverse complement strand
CACCCCCGTCCCCAACCTCACCAACCTCGTCAACACGCTCTCTCACGGCGACGAGCTGGCGCCGTATTCGAAGGTCACCGCGGCCGGGGAGCCGTACACGCCGGCCGGCATGGGCGACGACGAGATCGTGGTGAACGAATGGCTCGCCAAGGACCTCGGGGTGAAACCCGGTGACACCGTGGCGCTCGGCTATTATCGCGTTGATGCCGGGACGCAGCTCGTCGAGCGGACGAACAGTTTCCGCGTCCACAGCGTCGTCCCGATGCGCGGCCTGCACGCCGACCGCTCGCTGATGCCCGAGTTCCCTGGTCTCACCAAGGCCGAAAGCACGCGCGATTGGGATGCCGGGTTCGACCTCGTGCATCCCATCCGCGACGCGGACGAGGCGTATTGGAAGCAATGGCGCGGCACGCCCAAGGCCTTCATCACCCTCGCCGCGGGTCAGAAGATTTGGGCGAACCGCTTCGGCGATCTGACGGCGATCCGTTGGTTCGCGGGCACGAACCAAGTCGCCGCGGTCCGCGACGGGGTCGCCGCCAAGATCCGCGCGAACCTGGATCCGGCCGATGTCGGGTTGCGGTTCACGGACGTCCGCACGCCGGCGCTGGCGGCGGCCGAGGGCGGCACCGGCAAGGAATTCGGCGGGCTGATGATCGGGTTCAGCTTCTTCCTCATCACGTCCGCGCTGTTGCTCACGGCGATGCTCTTCAGTTTCTCGCTCGGGCAACGCGCGTCGGAGACCGGCATCCTGCTCGCCATCGGCTGGGAACCTCGGCGCGTCCGGACGCTGCTCTTCCGCGAAGGCTTCATGGTGGCGACGCTCGGCACGGCGCTCGGGGTGGCCGGCGGGGTCCTCTACGCGAAGGGCGTGCTCTGGGGGTTGTCGACGCTCTGGCGCGACGCGGTGAACGGCGCCGGCCTCGGGTTCCACATCACCGCCGCGACGTTGGCGACGGGCGTCGGGTCCAGCCTCTTCGTGGCCGCGGCCACGCTGTGGCTCGTGCTGCGCCAGCAAGCGAAGCGTCCCACGAGGGAACTGTTGTCGGAGGGCGCGACCGAGCCCGGGCCTGTCGGCGCCGATTCAGGGGCGCGATGGCCGATGCGCCTAGCGGTGGGCGCGAGCATCGCGGCGCTCGGGATGACCGCGGCCGCCGGAGCGGCGCGCTCGAGCGATCCCGGGATGTTCTTCGGCGCCGGCGCGCTCTTGCTCATCGCGGGACTGCTCTGGGTGCGGGCCTGGCTGCGGGGCGCGATCGGCCCGACCGCGCGGACCGGCCCGACCGCGCGGACCGGATCGGCGAGCGGGCGGGCCGCCCGCGCTCCGGCCGGGATGACCGCGCTCGCGTTCCGCGGGCTCAAGCGGCGTCCTTCGCGCTCCCTCGGGACCGCGGCGCTCTTGGCCAGCGCGGCGTTCCTCATCATCGCCGTCGGCGCGAACAAGCTCGACGCGGACCGCGATGCGACCAAGCGCGATTCCGGCACCGGCGGATTCGCGCTGTGGGCCGAGAGC
>JANNAJ010000554.1:0-3596 GCA_031384285.1 Verrucomicrobiota bacterium | reverse complement strand
GGTGCGACGGACTTGGAAGCCGCATTCTTGTCGAAGCCGCCGCCGGGGCGGGACGGACGCGATGAAACTTCCATCGTTCTCGCGGGTGCTCCGGTGGGGATCCGCCCGGAGAATCCGATCGGCTGGAAGAATCCAGCGTGCTCTCTTGCGGCGGTCCCGCGATATCGAATGAAAACCGAACTGTTGTCCGCCGCCCTCCTCGTCGCCGTCGTCACGACCGGCTGCATCCACACCCAAGAGACCGTCACCAAGGACGAGCCGCGCGTCGCGGTCGAGTTCGAAAACGAGGCCGCCGGCCGCTTGTTCTACGAGACCTTGAGCAAGATCCCGGGCAGCGGATCGCACCGCGAGAACTCGACGTCGATCGAGATCCCGGTGGTCTTCGAGCACACGACCAAGACGGTCCGCGGCCCGAACACGGCGTTCAACGAGGCCGTCGCCCGCACCGACACGAACCGGGACCACAAGATCACCGAGACCGAGGCGAAGATCTTCGCCGCGCAGGTGAAGTGAACGGCGGGCCGGTCACTTCGCGATCGTGGCGCGTTCTTGGAGCCACTTGAGGTCCGGGTTCCCGGGGAAGTAGCGGAAGTGGTTCGCGCCGTCGGCGAGCGAGGCGGCCACCGTGTCCGGCGATCGCCAGCGGTGGCTCTCCACGTGTCCATCGGCGAAGGCAACGTTGCCCGAGCCGCCGTGCTGCGCGGACGGCAGGTGGTAGAACAGGCCGGTCTCGCCCATCGCGACGGCGAAGGCGGAGAAGCACAAGCTGTCGGGCCCGACGTCGAGGAACGAGAGGATCCGGCTCGGTCCAGCGGGCGCGAGATCGCTCGTCTTGTCGAAGGAGCGGAACCGGTCGCTGTCGAACTCGGCGACCGGCGCCAGCCATCCGAGCCAGCTGTTCAGCGAGTAGCTGCGGACCTTGTGCTCGGCCTTGCCTTGGTAGTTGAAGACCGCGCGATCGGCCGGGCACTTGTAGATCGCGAGGGTCGGCAGATAGCTGGCGAATGCGGCCAGCTTCCCGTCGGTGAGGAACGCGGTGTTGGTGAACGCCTCGGGCTGGGTGTGACGGCCGCTGAGCACCCAGAGCCGTTGCCCGCCGAGCTCCTCGGGGATGCCGTGGCCGTTCGGTGCCAGCCGGTCCGCATGGTCGTCCGCGTAGAGCTGGCCGGTCAGGGCCAACTGGCGTTCGTTGCCCATGCAGCGCGCGCGCAGGGCGCTGGCCTTCGCACCCGAGAGCGCTGGCAGGAGCAGCGCCGCCAGCACCGCGATCACCGCGACGACCACCAGCAGTTCGACGAGCGTGAACGCGTTTCGGGCGCGGTGGCCGGGGTGGAGCACGGATGGACCTTAGCGGGTCCCCGCGCGGTGTCAGGGGCGGAGATAGTTCCCCTTTTTGCCGCCGCCCGAGGTCCGTAGACTCGTCCGCATGGACAAGGACCAAGTCGCCGCCATCCTGGTCGAGATCGGGACGCTCCTGGAGCTCAAGGGGGAGAACCCGTTCAAGACCCGCGCCTACGTCAACGGCGCCCGGACCTTGGAAGGCCTGACCGAACCGCTCGAGAAGATCGTCGCCGAGAACCGCCTCGGCGAGCTCAAGGGCTTCGGCGAGGCGCTTCAAGAGAAGGTCGCGACGTTGGTGACGACCGGACGGCTTCCCTACTATGAGACGCTGAAGGCGTCGCTGCCGCCCGGGCTCATCGAGATGCTCGACCTCCAGGGCGTCGGGCCCAAGAAGGTGAAGAAGCTCCACGACGAACTCGGTGTGGATTCCATCGAGAAACTCGAGGCCGCGTGCAAGGACGGACGTGTCGCCGCGTTGGACGGATTCGGCGAGAAGTCCCAGACCAAGATCATCGAGGCCATCGCCTTCCGCCGGCAGTTCGCTTCGCGCCACCGTCTCTTTGACGCGCTCAAGGTCGCCGAACCGGTCCTCGAGTCGTTGCGCGGGCATCCCGACGTCATCCGTTGCAGCACCGCCGGCAGCCTGCGCCGGTGGAAGGAGGTCATCGGCGACATCGATTTCCTCGTCTCGTCGAAGGCCCCCGCGGAGGTGATCGCGTTCTTCGTCGGCCAGCCGGGCGTCCGGAGCGTGCTCGCCCAAGGCGAGACGAAGGCCAGCGTGATCCTCGGCGAAGGCATCCAGGCCGATCTCCGCGTGGTGGCCGATGTCGAGTATCCGTTCGCGCTCGCCTACTTCACCGGCAGCAAGGAGCACAACATCGCCATGCGCCAACGTGCGATCGCGCGCGGGTTGCGGCTCAATGAATACGGGCTCTTCCGCAGCAAGGAGGAGACGCGCGACCCGGCCCTCCGCGTCGCGTGCGCCGAGGAGAAGGACATCTTCGCCGAGCTGGGCCTGCCCTACATCCCGCCGGAGCTGCGGGAGGACCTCGGCGAGTTCCAGGCCGGCGAGGCGGGCGACCTGCCTCGGCTCGTCGAGTGGACCGACCTGAAAGGCTCCCTGCACAACCACTCGGACTGGAGCGACGGGCGGAACACGCTCGAAGCCATCGCCGCCCAGGCCCACGAGCTCGGGCTCGACTACTGGGCGATCACCGACCATTCGCGCGCGAGTTTCCAGGCCAACGGCCTCGACGAGGACCGGCTGCGCCGGCAGCTCAAGGCCGTCGCCGAGGTGAACCGGTCCTACGCCGAGGAAGGCAGCGACTTCCGGCTGCTCACCGGCAGCGAGGTCGACATCCTCAAGGACGGCCTCGACCTCGGCGACGACCTGCTCGCGGAGATCGACGTCGTTGTCGCCAGCCTGCACGTGCCGGCGAGCGACGAGGCCGAGAACACCCGGCGCTTCATCCGCGCCGCCGAGAACCCCTTCGTCCACATGCTCGGCCACCTGAGCGGACGCCTCCTGCTCGAGCGCGACGCCTACAAGCTCGACCAGCGCGCGGTGATCGACGCCTGCGCCGCGACCGGCACCTGGATCGAGCTGAACGCCTCGCCTTACCGGTTCGACCTCGATTGGCGGCTCTGGCGGTACGCCAAGGAGAAAGGCGTGGAGTGCGTGATCAACTGTGACGCCCATCGGCTCGAGCACGTCGGATGGCTCCGGCTCGGCACTGGCATCGCGCGCAAGGGCTGGCTCACCAAGGCCGATGTCGTCAACACGCTGCCGCTCGCGGCGCTCCGCGCCGAGCTGCGGAAGAAGCGGGATCGGGCGGTCCGTTGACGTCTGTCAACGGGGCGGCGATCAGAAGTGGCGGACACCTGGTGCGCGGTTTCTTGCCGGAGCGTGGCTGGTTTCCTTAGCACCCGGCTTTAGCCGGGTGTCACGTGGAAGCCCCCCGATGAACCGTTTCAACGGTTTCCCGCTCCGCCGGCACCCCAGCCGTTGAAACGGCTACCCTCCTCACCGCGGCACTCGCCGGGCTGAAGCCCGGTGTCAAGGCGGTCGCCAAAAACCAAGCTCCGCTGGATGTCCGCCACTTCCGATCGCACCTGTCAACGGGGCGGCGACCAGCCGTTGAGGGAACGTTCATCGCCCCGCGCGGCCTCGATGCCGAGGGCTTCCATCACCTCGCCGATGAAGTAGAGCGATCCTGTCACCAGGACGAACGGATCGGCCGTGACGAGCTTCAGCG
>JANNAJ010000542.1:0-1736 GCA_031384285.1 Verrucomicrobiota bacterium | reverse complement strand
CATCGATGGCAACGCCCTCCGGACCGGTGGCCTTCTCCGCCTGATGCTGGAGCAGTTCCAACTCCTTGGACCTGACAGGTTGTCGTTCAAATGCCTTCATGTCTTCGCCGAAGTTCTTCTCAGCTTGCGGTGAATCGTCATCCATGGTGTGCCTCCTGGGGATCATGACCAGACCAGCGGGGACATTCGCCGGATCGAGCGACGCCATGTCGATGACGAAACGGTATCTCACGTCGCCCTTCGAGTGTACGGCAAGAGTTCATGGTTTGCAGGCCGGTCGGCTCACTGCGGCAACGCCTTGATGAACTCGTCGGCCTGCGCGATGGCGGCGTTCATCTGGCCGATCAGGCGGCCGATATCGTTCTGGATCGAGGTGGCCTCGCCGCGCAGCGAGCCGATGGCGGCGGCGTTGAGGTTGTGCTTGAGGTAGAGCACCTGCTCCTTCAATTGCTTGAGCACCGGCTCCATCGTGGCCTCGGCGGAGCGGAGGGAGCCGGCGAGCTGGGCATACTTGCCGCGCGTCTCGGCGAGTTGGCGCCGGCTGTTGCTGGCGTAGGTCGGGTTGCTGAACTGGCCGATCTCCTTCTCCCATTCCGTGAAAAGGTCGGTGGCGATCTGGTCCATGTCCTTGATGCGTTTGCGGACGATCGCGGCTTGGGATTCACAGTCGTCGGCCTGCGACTTCAGCTTGGTGTAGTTCCTTTCGAGGTCGCCCCCCTCGAACGCATACAGCTCCTTGATGCGGGTGAGGGCGTCCTTGAACTCCTTGGCGGCGTCCTTCTGCTCATCCCGCGCGGCGAGCACGGCCTTCTTGAGCAGGTCGCGCTTCTCGTAGCCGAACTTCGCCATGGTGGCGTAGTAGGTGGTCTGGCAACCGCCAAAAAGCAGGGCAAGGACGGTGTACGTGACGAACCAGCGGGTCTTCATGCGAGGTAAGTTGGCAAGGCGAGGACTTGGATGGGACTCCGGGCGGACGCGGGCCGGCCAAAGCTTCAGCCCGGCGGAGGGGTTGTTGAAAGCCTGGTGTTCATGCCGGTGTCGCCCAAGGCGCTGGGCGAGGTGGATCTGAAGTGGACTCCCCTGATGAGAAGACTGGTCATCGCTCGGCGATCGATGTGGTTCTGGCCATACCGGCCGAGAAGTTCGCAGGACCGCAGAGGCGCGCACTGGGGTGTTTCCCTATCGACGGCACTCCGGCTTCGAATGCAGGTCGGAGCTGCCGACGGCGCATCGCCTACCGCCGATCTGCGAGACGCCTGTTCATGGATCCGTCCGCACGGTCCATGGGTTGTCGAAGCGTTTGGATAGATCCATCGGGTCACCGACGCCCACCGTGCCCCGCGCCACCTGATAGGCCCACACCTCGAAGTAGGTCAGATTCGACCCGCCGAAGATGATGGAGAACGTGCCGTCCACAGCGTCCTGCCCGCACAAGACCTCGATCTTTCCGATGCGCGGCACATGGAAACGTGCATCGGTCGTGAACCCGTCGCCG
The DNA here is from genome assembly GCA_031384285.1 of Verrucomicrobiota bacterium. Classification (GTDB taxonomy): domain Bacteria; phylum Verrucomicrobiota; class Verrucomicrobiia; order Limisphaerales; family UBA9464; genus CAIVQB01. The sequence goes on along the minus strand of JANNAJ010000542.1, from coordinate 241 downwards.
CCGAGATGCACTTCCCCGTAGGCATGGAGATCCATGTGGCCGGCCGGGGCGGGAAAGCCGTGCGCGCTTCCGGGGCCGAGACGGAACCAGAAAGTGAACGGGAAATGCCCCCACGACGGAGTAGAGGATCCGGACATCGAGGTAGGTGGGCAGTAGCAGTCAGATATTCCGTAGAAACCCGCGCCGCGACGTGTGGCAGTTCTTTTCACTGCCGGTCCCGCAAGCGGTCTGGGGCCGCCTC
>JANNAJ010000534.1:0-4198 GCA_031384285.1 Verrucomicrobiota bacterium | reverse complement strand
CGGCCCCGCGCTGACCGCCGCATTCGCGACACTCGACGCCACCGGACAAGCCGCCGCATTTGACGCCCTGCTCAAACGCAGCGAATGGACAAACGCGCTGCTCGATTCCGTGAAGGCCAAGACCGTCACGCTCACCAACCTCGGCCCGGCCAACATCGCCCGCCTCCGCACCCATCCCGATCCGGCGATTTCCAAACGCGCCGCCGCGATGCTCGAAGAACTGAACCCGATGGCGAAGATGAAAAACGAAGCCATCGCCAAACTCGCACCCGTGGTCGAAGGGCCCGGCAGCGACGTCGCGAAAGGCAAGGCGGCATTCACCACGACCTGCGCGATTTGCCACAGCTTCGACGGCCAGGGCAAAGACATCGGACCCGGCCTCACCGGCATGGGCTCACACGCGCCGGCCGAACTGCTCACCGCCATCGTGGACCCAAATCGCGAAGTCGATCCGAGCTTTGTTGCATGGAACTTCGAGCTGAAGAACGGCCAGTTTATGTCCGGTATCATCGCTCGCGAAAACGCAGCGACCGTGCTCATTCGCAGCCTCGCCGGTGAACAGGAAATCAAAACCTCGGACTTGAAAGCACGCACCAACACGGGCCGTTCGCTCATGCCCGAAGGCTTCGAAGGACTCGGCGCGGAAGCGCTCCGCGACGTCATCGCCTACATGCAGAGCGTCGATAGCAAAGGCTTCCGCACGCTCGATCTGAAGGACGCCTACACTGCGAGCAGTGCGCTCGGGCTCTACGACAAAGCCGTTCAAACGCCGGAATCCGTGCAGTTCAAAAAGACCGGCACCGTCGTCTTCGGCGGCGTTCCATTCAACCTCGTCGCGCCCGAAAAATCCGCGACCGGCAAAAACGTCGTCCAGCTCCAGGGCGGACCGAAAGGAACGTTCTCGTCGAAAGACATGCCCGCGAAAGTGGAAATCAAAGTCGGCGGGTTCAAAGCGAACCGCATTCACTTCCTCGGCGGCGTCGGCGGCTGGGCCTTTCCGGCGGTCGGCGACGACCAGTTGCCGGTGATGAAGGTGACCGTCCACCACGTGGGCGGCGGCAGACAGGAGATCGTGCTCCGCAACGGGCAGGAGATCGCCGACTACAACGGCGCGCAGGACGTTCCCGGATCGAAGGCGCTCCCGCAGTTCACCAAGGGCCGCGGCCAGGTGCGATGGTTCAGCAAGAACGTGAAGGACACCACCGCCGTCATCGAGAAGATCACGCTCGAGAGCTACGACAACGGGGTCGCGCCGACCTTCTTCGCCATCACGGCGGACAGCACCGGCGGCGGTTCCACCCGCGCGGATGCCGCGCCAGCGCCCGCCAAGGTGCTGCCCGTCCTCCAGTGGGGCGCGGGCCTCAAGACGCTGCTCATCGGCGGCGGCGCTTCGCACGACTACCAGAAGTGGTTCAACCTCGCCGATGTGGCCCTGCTCAACGGCACCGGCAAGATCACCGCGAACTATCTGGAGCCGCAGGACGTCTCGGTCGCCTCGGTCCAAGCGGCCCACGTGCTCGTCATCAGCGCCAACAAGGCGTTCCCCGACCCGGCGGTCCGCGCCGCCGTCCACGCCCACGTCGATGCCGGCAAGGGCCTCGTGCTGCTGCATCCCGGTCTCTGGTACAACTGGGCCGATTGGCCCGCCTACAACCGCGAGCTCGCCGGCGGCGGATCGCGCGGCCACGACAAGTACGGTGAATTCGAGGTCTCGGTCACCGGGACCCCGCACGCCCTCCTCACTGGCGTGCCGGCCAAGTTCACCATCAGCGACGAGCTCTACTACTACACGGTCGACACCGCCGGCACGCCGGTGACGGTCCTCGCCACCGCCTACTCCAAGTCGAAGGAAAAAGCCTTCCCTCAGGTCTTCGTCGTGGAGCATCCCAAGACACGGATCGTCGGCCTCACCCTCGGCCACGACGGTATCGCCCACAGCCTCCCTGCCTACCAGCAGCTGCTGAAGAACGCGGTGTACTGGAGCGCGAAGAAGGACGCGTGGATCCAGTCCGGCGGGAACTGAGCGCGGATGCGCCGCAGGCGGAGCGCGGACGCCCTCGTCCGCGTGTTCCGCCCGCGCTGGCATGACGTCCAGTCGCACGTTGTCGGGGAACGCCGGGTCCGATGGCTCACGCAGGTCCGAGGAGAAACTCGGCGGAGCGCCGCGAGGGCGGGCGGACGATGGCGTCCGGGCTCCGCTACGCCGTAGCGATCCGGCTGAGTGCGGAGCCTATCGCCCGAACGTTTGCCGCAGATACTCGCGGCTGCGGGTCGCGATCACTTCCGGGCCTTCCTCGAACTTGAACACCTCGACCGACACCGTGCCGTCGTACCCGACCTCGTCCAACGCGGCGGCGATGGGCACGAAATCCACATCGCCGAAGCCGGGTCCCTTGAGGTTGCGGTCGTTCGCGTGGAAATAGGCGAACTCGCCGGCCGACTCGCGGATGATCTGGGGGATAGGCTTCGCCTCCGAGCACATCGCCTTCACGTCGAGCATGACCTTGAGCGCCGGCGACCCGAGCCGGCGGGCCAAGGCGATGGTCTCCTCGGCGGTGTTGAGGAAGTTCGTCTCGGACGGCGCCAACGGTTCGAGGCAGATCGTGACTCCTCGCTCCACGCCGCGGGCCGCCGCGGCGGTGAAGGTCGACAACGTCCAGTCCTCGGCCTGCGCGCGCGTCACGCCGGGCAGGATGTCCCGGCGCTTCGGCGAGCCGAAGATCATCGAGACGCCGCCGAGGTCCGCGCAGAAGTCGACCGCCGCCACGAGGTAATCGCTCGCGCGCCGCCGCGAGTCTGCGTCGGGATGGTTCACGTGCATGCCCTCGGTGTAGGCGAGCACCCAGTGGACGCCCGAGATGGCGATGCCGGCCCGCTCCGCGATGCCGCGCAATTCCGCGCGCCGCGCCGCGGAGATATCGGTGACCAACGGCGCGAAGGTGAACGGCGCCACCTCCATCGCGTCGTAGCCGGCCTGGCGGGAGAACTCGCAGGCCCGCTCGAACGGCCAGTCCTTGAAGATCTCGTTGCAGATGGCGAAGCGCATGGGCGGAAGCTATCCGGGACCGCTCCGCGTCACAACGCCCGCAACGATCCGACCAGGCTTCCATCCAACGCCCGCCGCGTGGCGAGCCAGGTCCAGAGCCCGCCGTTCAGCAGCACCGCGAGCAGCGTGACCGCGAGCGACGCCCACGGAACCTGCGCACCCGGCGACATCATCGACGGCAGCACCGCGACGACCGCCGCGAGCGTGCCGACGCCGAGGCCCAGCACCAGCAGCGCCGCGTGCTCGACCAGCACGAACCGCTGCAACGCCGACCGCTCGAAGCCGACCGCCTGCATCACCGCCAGCTCGCCGCGCCGCTCGAAGACGTTCCGCAGCACCACCACGCCGAGCCCGACGCTCCCGAGCAGGAGCCCGAGCCCGCCCAGCATCTGGAAGGTATCGAGATACGTGTTCTGCACCGCGTTGAACATCGCGAGCCGCTTCGGGGCGGACGTGATCTCGAGCCCGGTGTCCTGCAACGCCCGGGTGAGATCGGCCGAGAGCGGTGCCGCCGATCCGGCCGGCGCATCGATGAGGAACGCGCGGGATCCGCTCTCGCTCGGGAAGCGTCTCACGAACTCCGCCTCGTCGATGACCAGGCTCCCTTGCAGCACCGAGTTGGCCACCGCGCCGACGAGCCGCACCTTGAACGGTTGGCCGCGCTCGTCCACGTAGTCGAGCGTGTCGCCGAGCTTCATCTGGAGCGCCCACTGGATCGAGTTCGCGTCCGCGATGGCCGGGATGACCGGGGCCCCGGATCCCGGAGCGGAGGGCTTGGCGCGGATCGCGTCCCATCCGTTGGTGACCCCCGCGTCCTTCGCGAGCCCGGTAAAGGTGAACGCCCCGCGTTGGGCGAGCAGTTCCGGCTTCACGCCGAGCAGGCGCGGACGTTGGGCGCGGTTGAGGTTGAGGCAGCTGGCGTCGTCGCCGTCGCGCACCTTGAAAGGCACGAACGAGACGCCGGCCAGCTTCTTCGGATCGAGGCCGTAGAACTCCTGGCCCTTGCGCGTGTCGAGGTCCTGGATGACGGGTAGCGAGCTCTCGGCCCACAGCGCGAATCCGCCGGTGCCGGAATCGCGCTTGGTCGCATCGCGGTCCGCGTCGAGCTTGTTCGCGCCGACGGCGATGATGAGGAACGCCGCGCTGGCCAAG